>CAJTOW010000029.1 GCA_910577655.1 uncultured Lachnospiraceae bacterium
ATAGATCTTGCGCAGCTCGTCATGGACATCGGCATAGGTGGCTACAGTGGAGCGGACGTTCACGCCGATGGGTGTCGCGTCGATCAGCTTCACCTGGCGGATCCCGCCTGATAAAGCCTGATCCTCTGCGGCAGACGGATGTGACACTAAATCCGGGTCACAGAAAGCTGCTGGGGATTTCCCACCATATGGAGATCTCTCCTCCACATCTGCCGGTGTCTTCACGTAAATCGAGCGCACATGCTCTGGAAGCTTTTCCCCCTTGATGGATGCTTCCAGAGCCGGAACCAGGCTCTCCAGAATCATGGTCGTCTTTCCGGAACCAGAGACTCCGGTCACCACAATCAGCCGCCCTTTCGGAAAATCCACTTCCAGCGGCTTCACCGTATGAATCCCTGACGTGGACAGATGGATTGTTCCCAGATCAAACATTTCTTCTGAAGAGATATGCTTCCCCACATCAGTAACGGTTTTTCCCGTGAGGAATCCACCGATCCGGGAATCCGGATTACACTCCACATCCCCGCGCGCCCCCTGGGCGATGATGGTGCCTCCTCCCGCACCGGCCTCCGGCCCCAGTTCTATGAGCCAGTCTGCCTCAGAAAGCACATGGGGATCATGATCCACCAGAATAACCGTATTCCCATCCTCCAGGAGATCATTCATCACCCCTGTCAGCCCTTCCATATTGGAGGGATGCAGACCGATGGAAGGCTCGTCAAGGACATACAGCACGCCGGTGGTGCGGTTTCTGACCGCTCTTGCAAGCTGCATCCTCTGCCGTTCCCCTGTGGAGAGGGTGGAGGCCGCCCGGTCCAGGGTGAGATAGGAAAGCCCCAGATCTGTCAGCCGTCTGGCCGCGCCCTGGAAGGATTCACAGATGCTGGCTGCCATAGGCCGCATCTCCTCCGGCAGGGAATCCGGCACGCCCTCCACCCATTCCGTCAGCCCAGAAAGAGTCATGGTGCAGGCCTCCGCCAGGGAAATTCCGCGGAGTCTGGGAGCGCGGGCTTCCTCCGAAAGCCGGGTTCCGCCGCAGTCCGGACAGACTCCCTGGCGTAAGAATTTCTCCACCCGCTTCATCCCCTTCTCGTCCTTCACCTTGGACAAAGCATTTTCCACAGTGTAGGTGGCATTGAAATAAGTGAAATCCATATCTCCCGCCGCTCCGCTGGTCTTGTTCTGGTAAATGATATGCTTCTTGACCGCCGGCCCGTGGAACACAATATCCCGCTCCTCTTTTGTCAGCTCCCGGAAGGGGACATCCGTCCGCACTCCCATCTCCCGGGCGATATCCTTCATAAGGGACCACATGAGTGTCTGCCATGGAGCCACAGCGCCCTGGTCAATGGAAAGAGATTCGTCCGGCACCAGCGTCGCCTCATCCACTGTCCGGACGATCCCGGTTCCGTCACAGCGTCTGCACGCACCCTGGCTGTTAAATGCCAGCGCCTCTGCTCCCGGGGCAAAAAAATGCGCCCCGCATTCCGGGCACACAAGCTCCTGGTCTGCCGCAACGTTCAGGGACGGTTTTACATAATGCCCATTGGGGCAGCGGTGTTCTGCCAGCCTGGAATACATCAGGCGCAGGCTGTTCAAAAGTTCTGTTCCTGTACCAAAGGTACTGCGTATACCGGGAATACCGGGCCGCTGCCTGAGCGCAAGGGCTGCGGGTACATAAAGTACTTCATCCACCTGGGCCTTTTCTGCCTGGGTCATACGTCTTCGCGTGTAGGTGGAAAGCGCCTCCAGATACCGCCTGGAGCCCTCCGCGTACAGGATTCCCAGTGCCAGGGAGGATTTCCCCGAGCCGGATACTCCGGCGATGCCGACGATCTTATTCAGTGGGATATCCACGTCAACATTTTTCAGATTATGTACTCTTGCACCGCGCACCCGGATATGCGTCGGCGTCCTGTCTGTATTGTGTTCCAACATTCTGTGCTCCTATTCTGGTTTCACTGTTTTACGGTCTCACATCTGGCTGCCGGACAGCAGGCAATGGAAACCAGATCCATGAATATCCTATCAGATCATATGGCATTAAGCAACTATTTTAACTGATCCGCGAACATTATAAAAATGGAGAAGCCAGTACCATAGAACTGGTCTGTGATAGGAACAATGAGCCGCATTCGAACCGGCCCGACTATAAGAGTGGGACTGTCATAAAGTGACACCAGTATACAATATATCACCATACTATTGTAATCCGGCAGCCACTTCCTGACAGCCCTATTGACTTTCCCTTATTCTGTAATTGCCCACACTCTCGCAGGCAGTCCGGTAGCTCCCTCAATCCGCGGATAAGACACGATAACCACTGCTCCTGCCGCAGCCACCTGATCCAGATTGGTAAGAACCTCAACCTGAAGTTTTCCCTTGTCCAGCACATACCGTTCGCAGGCCAGATCCCCCGCCGCAGCCGCCTCCACGGAAGCATCCGTATCCAGAGCCTCATGTCCATTGGCGGCAGCATTGCGCTCCTCATAGATATACTTTAAAGCCTCCATGGACCATCCCGGGAAATTCTCCCCGCCGTCTGCATCCAAACCAGAAAGCGCGTCCATATCCGGCCATCTCTTTGACCAGTCTGTACGGATCGCCACGAAGGCCCCGTCCGGGATCGCCCCATACTGTGCTTCATAGGCGCGGATATCCTCTGCCGTAACCACATAAGACGGATTCTCCTTCACCTTCTCCGTCACGTCCACCACACACAGAGGAAAGATCAGATCCTTGACTCCGTAATGCTCAGAGAGCTCCCTGTCCTTCACGAAATGTCCCGGAAAATCGATATGGGTTCCGAACTGCCCCGGAAACTTAAAGGTCTGGATCAGGCAGTCCAGCATCTCATTCCCCCAGTCAAAGCAGGTGGTTCCCAGCTCCACGGACCCTTCCGGAATCCCTGCCCAGTACGGACTGCCGTTGTTCAGGGAATGGGAAAGCTCCACCCACCGGTACTTCTTTGCCTCCTTCAATGCCTCCCATAATTTGTACATGTGCTTGCTCCTCCTTTATGATAGCTTTCAGTTCGTCTGCACTGGGGCTGTGAAAAAACTCGATTTCCCATAAAAAAGCTCTGGAATGCTGCTTAAAACCGCTGCTTCCAAAACCACCGGAAGGACATTTTCACAATCCCATATACTCCTCATTATAATGTTTGTCAGACTTTTTATCAATACCCGGCCCTATTTTCGCTATACAAGATCCCTATAGCTGGAAATAGCATTTCTTTATAACCTTTCCCGTAACAGTTCAGATACCCCTTGAACTGTTACGGCATCTGCCCATGAAAATCGCTGCGCGATGGGGCAGATGCCCTCCGACCACTACATTTTCGTACGGTCAGCGCAGCGAGTGCGCAGACCTATCCGAACTGTTACCCTTTCCCATCTGCCGCACCACCGTGGCAAAGGAATTCGCCTATCTGGAACGCCGCTACGGACTTAGCCCGGAAGAAAAAAAGAGGGGCTGTGAAAAAAGTCCGTCCCGCGGTTTTGAAAATCACGGTTTTACATGATCTTCCGTCATTTTCCCGCAGGCAGCCGCGACTTTTTTCACAGCCCCCACTTTTACCAGCCAGAAAATGAAAGCATATTTGGAATCATTGATTTAGCGGTAACCCACCTCATAGATTCCTGCTGCCCTGGCCGTTCCGCTGATCATGTGCCTGGGAACAGACGCCTTCTATTTTGGACTTCTCCCGGTTGTTGTCGGTGTCTGCAGCAAATTCGGGATTGCTCCGGAAGCCGTGGCCCGCGTACTGATCATAGCCGAAAATGTAGGTGTTATGATCAGTCCCCTGACCCCGGCGCTGTTCCTGGGACTTGGCATGGTGGATCTGGATATCGGAGACCGCATCCGTTATTCCCTCCCCTGGATCTGGGCGTGCAGCCTGACCGCAATCGTCCTGTCCGTCGTGATGGGAGTTGTACCCTTCTAACAGTCTGGACCTTCCGGTTTCCGGCCTTCTATTCGCAGAGGCATTCGTTTCTTCAGCAAACCTTCCGTCATTACAGCGTTACGGTTCACTGGTATCCAGTGAACCGTAACGCTGTTCATCTTCTTAAGATCCCCGACCTCCTCACAGCAGGTTACATCCGCAGCTTTCAACAGCAGGGATTTTGTTGGTTATTTTGAAATGCATGGATATCACTTGTCCTTTCCGGAAGGTCTGCTCTGAGAAAATCAAGAAATGCCTCCGCCATCTCCCTGGACTGAAAAATCTCCACCTGCTTTGGGGCACAGTTCCCAAGTATGCGCCGGATCTCCGGTCTGGCCGACTGATGGAAGCCTCTGACAAATTCCAGAAATTCCGGATCTTCCTCCGTCTCGATCCATGGCATGTCGCTCCTGGGCTTTCCCCGGCGGGCTTCGATCCCCTGAAGGCAGACCTCCAGAGGGTAATCCAGCCAGAATACCGTATCGCACCTGGCCAGCCGCACCGGAAGGGTCCGCGCGTAATTCCCGTCCAGGATCCACTGGTCTGTCTTAAGAATCCGGCCCAGGGCCTGGTCAAATTCCGCCTGGGAGCAGGTTCTCCGGTCCGCCCGGTGATAAATCATGTCCAGATGGAACAGGGGCAGGCCGGTTAAGGTATGGAGCGCTTTGGAAAATGTGCTTTTGCCGCTTCCCGGGCAGCCTATGACGATGACTCTTTCCATAATGTGACCGCCTGTCTGGTAAGGTTAAACCGATTCTGATGACGGATTGTCCGGTGACTGGGCCGGTTTCCCCGTTCTGGCCTTTTTGGTATCCTTGCCTTTTTTCGCTATTCCGGCCGTCTTGGCGTCTTTGACTGCCTTAGGCTTCTTTGGCTTTGGCGCCGGAAGCTCCTGGCAGGTCCCGGTTACCAGTCTGGTCAGGTATCCCTGGTCGTCTACATTTTCAACGAGAAAATAGGGTTTGGAGCCTTCATAGGGTGCCGCTGTCTCCAGATCCGGCCCCAGCCGCTTCCCCGCCTCCGTGACCTTGACAAAAAGCTGGTCATCACAGATCACCCCGAATATCTTCTTGTCACAGTAAATCCCATACTCGCCGAACATTTTCCGGCAGGTGATGTTCCCGGCACCGGAAAGCTGGTCTGCGATGTACTGTACAAATTCTGGTCTGCTTGCCATGTTATAGTTCCTCCTGGAATAATTTGTGAATATTGGTAACAACAATTCCTGCCAGACACAGCAGATATCCCGAAATGTGCTGAACATTCCTTCCCGCCCTATACCCGGCTACACTCCGGTCTGTTTCCGGTACAATTTTCCATAGAAATACTGCTCCTGGAACGCAATGGCCCCCAGTATCTCATCATCTGTAAGCCTGCTGCCTTCCTCCGCGACGATCCATTTATCCTCCACATCGTTGAACCGGTGATAAACCCCGATCACGGTTCCCCGGAACTGCTCCACCGGTTCCTGGATGCCAAGATAATACGCATCCTGCGGCTGGCCATCCCCGCCAGTAACATCCTGCTGCCAGCCATTCCTGCCGGGAATTTCCTGCGGCCCACCATCTCCCCCGGCAATACCCTGCTTCCAGCCGGTTCTGCCGGCGATCTCCTCCACATACCCATAATTGACCGTGTAGACCATTTCCGGATATTGGGGATGAGTGGAACCTGCCGGCCGGTCGATCCGCCCTCTCACCTGCCTGCCAATGATCGCCCCATAGTCCGGCTCCGGCCTGTCCATGACGCAGAAAAAATAATCAAGGGCATCCACCAGTTCCCCCTGGTCATAGAGGCGCCTGATCTTCTCCGGCTCCATCCACTCCACCTGGCACACCTCATCGGTGATGGCATCGGCCAGGGACACCTGCCCGTCATACCGGAACAGCCAGACATCCATAATGTCCTGGAAATCCTCGCCGCCCATAGAGCAGCGGACCCTGGTAAAAAGTACCTGCCCTGACGACGCATCCAGTTCCACTCCTACTTCCTCCCGTGTCTCCCGGAGCGCCCCTTCCAGGCTGCTCTCCCCTATCAGCACCGATCCCCCTACACACTCCCACTTAAGCGGATTCGTAGCCCGGTTAGCCGAGCGCCTGGAGATCAGATACTGCCCCCGGCTGTTCCGTATCCAGACGTGAACCACCAGATGATATCCACCTTCCGGCAGCCGCTGGCCCCGTATATGCTCCCGCCCGGTAAGATGGCGGTTCCGGTCATATAGGTCCCACAGTTCTATGCTGGAGTCGGACTGAACATTTCTTTCTGTCATCATTGTGCATTCACCTCTTTCTTTCCGGATTTCCTCTTCTTCTTCTGCTGCTTTCTTCCTGTCAATATCCTTATTCTATCAGACACTTAGGGAAATGAAAAGTAATAAAAGATCAAGAAGCACGCCAACCTCAGGGCCAGTGATCGGAAAGCAATCTGAAACACTTTGATGTCCCAGACGGGATAAAAGGAATCCGCTGGGGCCCTGGCGGGGTGATCTGTACCTATGTTTCCCACATTATAATTTCCTATATTTTTAGCTATTGGGAGCCTTTTTGCCAAGATGCTTACACTTCAGATAAGTTCCCCAGAACCATTCGCTCTCCAACAATGCATCATACATCGCCGCCTCCCATGTATTCAACCGGACACTCCGCTTCTCTTTTATACATTCCCTGATATACTCCTGTCCTGCCTCCATTCCCTGCTGTTTCACCAGTTCCCGCAGACGCGGCTGGACTTCGCAGAACCGTTCACATGCATGAGGCTTGTACAGATCATTGAGACCAAATACCTCAAAATGATGCTTTGCCCGTCTGTACTTTTCCAGCCCCCATTTCTTCGGCTTCCCCACATAGAATTCAAAGGTAACCGGTTCCTCCTCCACCACTCTCGCTTTGATCCATACCGCATCCGTAAAGTCATCATAATAAGGATGAATTGTCTCATCCTCCCTGGACCGGAAAATCTCTGTAAGTTTCTCCTTGTTGCAGTCGGAGCAGGAAGGAATAAGATTATATGGCGTAACAGAATAAAATGGAAATTCCGTCTTGGCCAGATAATGATCCAGTGTACTTACATTCCGTTGTCCGCAAAAAGGACAGCGGCCGTAAGGTGCCAGCAGACGAATCCTATCGTAATAAGTTCTTCCGCCTTGTCCCTCGCGGGCGAATTTCCGGTCATACAGTTCCACCATATCTTTCTTTGTGGCACCCCCATCCACAAGGCTGTGTGGTTTTATCTTAGTCAATGTCCCGGATTCCGCCAGCCGGTCATACCGGTCACTTTCCGCTATAATGGCATCCCTGCTTGCCTCAATCCTGGCTCTGGGCTTCCCTTCCCCGGCCCGCATATTGGACATACACGCATCCAGAATTTCTCCCTGGTCAAAATCCGGCTTTTCCAGCTTAATCATAGGCATCCCCCATCAGAATCATGGTTCGGACAGTATTCCATTCCATCCCCGTGAATGTGCTGGAACAGTTCGCCTGTCTGGTAATAGTTCAGATATCTCTTGAACGGTTCTCCTGCCTGAACATTATTCTCCATGTTCTTTCTCCCACATATAAGCTTTCAGAATTGCCCGCGCTTCCTCTCCCAGTTCATTGTGAAAGGCCCGCAGGGCGCTCTGATAGGTCTCTTTCTTTTCTGCTGTATCCCGGAGCATCTTGTGAAATCCGGAATTTATAACTTCATATCCAAAGATTACCCTGGTCAATTCTCCCAAATTTTCCCCAAAGGTTTCAATATCCGGTCGTTCCGCGGCCAGCAGCTTCCCGAACCGACGCAGAATCCATACACATTTTCCTGGCACCTCCTGGAGAATCACCGGAGAATGTGTAGCAATGATTCCCACACCATTTCGGTAGATCAGCAGATTGGACAGAGCCCGGATCAAGGCCGACACCAGAGGCGGATGCAGATGTTCCTCCGGTTCATCCATCAACACCAGAGTCTTCTCTTCCACCAGCTCCACCAGTCTGGCAACGGTCAGAAGAATGATCTTATGGCCGGAGCTTAAGGTCTCAAACCGGGGAAGAATTTCCCTTTCATAAGCTTCTTTCCCAATTCGTTTTCGATACTGGAGTCTGCTTTCCCCTTCTCTCTGTGAACCGGCACCCGCACGTTCTTCCGCCATGGACAGCTCCGGGGAAACCCAGTTCTTGATCTGTAACTCCAGAAAAGTATTATCCGATTCCAGAATATCAATAGTATCTTCCCACAGTCTTCTTCTGGTCCCCTGGGTAATCTTATAAAGACTGCTCAAAAATTCTTCCGAAAGCTGGCTTCTGGTCTTTATTACATCATCACCTACCAGCCCCACAAAAGTGTAGGGCACCGGCAGTTCCCCATGATAGTCCGAAAAATCCGTTGGCTGATCAAAAGCGCTAAAGGACACGTAGACAATATTGGCAAACTCTCCCGTGTCCCCTTCCACCCGCCCGTATTTATGAGCGCTGTCGCCGATTTCTTCAATGGCATACAGAAGTTTCTTTAGGACAGTAGTCTTTCCGGTACCGTTTTTCCCGATCAGAACATGAATGTTGGTCGGAGGCATTTTCTCAATCTCCACATTGAAATCCATTGCCAGCTGTTGTCCATGAACACTTTTCTGGGGTGGGAAATATGTAAAGTTGTAATCTGTCAGTCTGGCACCACCATGGGCGATCCGATGGAACTGCCCCCGGATAGTACTGGCGGTAATGTCCCGCATAAGAGAAACCGTCGTTACATCATGCTTTACTGCTTCTGAAAAAATATCCAGGTTATATGCCATATCATTCAGCGCCTGGAAGTATTCATCCCGCTTCTTCAGATGCTTCGCTTCCTCATAGTAGGTCACATCCACCCCCAGAGAAAAATACTTCTCGTCCAGCCGTTCAAAATTGGATGGGATATCCGGCCGTCGGCCTTCCTGGTCCTTCTGTCCGATCTTAACACCTCCGATATCCCGCTTTCTTCCATTTTTATCAAAGTAAACTGCCTGGAACATGGTTTCATAAGTGAACCAGTCGTCCCATTTGTCGGGAATCAGAAAGCATGTGTCCCGTCTGGTGGTTTGGGATAGGGGGATGGTGGTGGTTACTTGGAAATGCATAAAATCTCACCTATCCTTTCTTTATACATCAATTTATCACTGCTGGAATCGGATCAAGCAAATGTTTTGAAATACTATCATATTCCTGGTCAGTTAATTCTGAACGGACTATATCATCATTTAACATTTTGATAAACTCACCAACCATTTTTTCTGAAGTGATGATGATTTCTCCCTGCTGAATCTGAAATTTGTCTTGATATCGGGGATGATTCTGAAGTCTGGCGAGTAATCTTGCCTTATCCATTTTTAATACTGGCGAGTTCCTGGCCTTTAACAGCTTTTTGGCATTAGTCAGTTTTTCTTTCTCAGAAAATGATAAAAGTTTAGCCGTATTGGATAATATCTCCATTTCCATAATAACCTCAATTGTTTTGGATGCCTCTAAGCGGATATACTGTTCAAATTTGAACTGCTTTTGCAACATGGCTATTTTTTCGGTAAAAATACTATTTTCTATTAATACAATATCTACTCTTGAATCTATTCCAAGTATTTCATCCTTATATGGAACATAAGTTTGGTTTCCCCCTAATTTTGCCAGTATGTTTTTTCCTTTTTGTATCATCCTCATTTTATAAATATTTTGATACAAAAAAATTTCATTCTCGTTAATATTCAATTTAAAACAGAACCCTTGTAAACTTTCTTCATCTGCCCTACTATAAATTTCATCATCCTTCACGCCCTTGATAAACGAAAATGGAAAATAACTATCCGTTTGTACTACTTCATATAGTATATTTTTATTATCAGCAATATTATCTGAAGAATCCACTTCCAAATCAGCTTTTAAATATTTACTTTCAACGGTACCTTCCAGTGTTTGTGCAATCATTTCACGGAGCTCATCATTTATAATAAAACGTTTGGCCTTGAACTTCTGATCATAACGCACACAAGCATAAACCTCTAAACCATATGGTTTATCACTAAACATAATACTCTTTATCTTATTCCGAAACTCATCTGCGTTCATTCGTGTTTTTCATCCCCTTTACAAATAGAATATCGCCTGAAATTTTTTTATATTCAATACATTTAACCTCTTTAAGATCCTCCCTTGCAATTCCAATGCATCTGCCTTTATGCTTACTATTTTCCAGAAACTCAAACTCAAATACCCGATATCCCAGTATCGAAAGAATCGGATTTGCATAAAATAGGCTTGTCCGACTAAGCAGTATGCAGATCATAACAACCACCAGCAAAAAACTTACTGCACTCTGAATTCTATATAGATCGTCAATAAGTAATGGAATGATTAATGTAAGGAAAAAATTCAAACTGGCCTCCTCTTTTTCTTCAAGATTTCTAATCTCAAATCCACCTTTTTTTCCGGACCATTTGAATGCCAAAAAATCCAAATAAAAGAGAACTGAAACCATAACCCACAAAAAACTAACTCCCATGACAAATAAGAGAACCATATTTACTTGAAGAAACTCCGTAGTTGACAACAAACTGCCATCCCCAGCCAGTGTGATAAAATTGAAATTTCTGATAATAGTCAACAGTGCTAATGGGCTCAAGGATTGTATCATTAGTTTTCTCTTCATTCCCATCCTCCATTAAAAATATATTACTCAGAAAGCGAGTTTTTGAGCCGATTTTATCATTTTTCCAAATAATTTCGCCAGTTCATCTACTTGCGTCTGTGGGCCCCAGCTAATACGAATAGAGCTTTCAATTTTATCCGTCGGAATATTCATTGCTTCCAGTACAAAACTCGGTTTGTAGGAATTGGAATTGCATGCAGATCCGTTTGACACGCCACAATACTGCTTTGTAGACAGCATAAGTGCCTCTGATGCCACTCCAGGAAAACATATATTCAGGGTGCCAGGGACACAAAATTCCGGCTCTCCATTAATTTCATAGGAAATGCCAGACTCACCCAGAAGTTGCATTACTTCTTTTTTAATAACCATACATTTCCTATAATTAGTCTGGTATTCCAGTTCCGCAATAGAACATGCTTTCCCCAATCCCGCAACCAGAGCTACTGGAATTGTGCCAGGCCTGATTCCATGCTCCTGCTGTCCACCATACATAATCCCTTTCACCGGCGGCAGCTTATATCTTTTCCGGCGCAGAATAAGTGCACCGATTCCTTGTGGGCCTCCAATTTTGTGAGAACTCAATGAAAGCATATTATACTTTAACTGTTTCAATTCTTCGACGAGTTTTCCAAAACTTTGGGTCGCATCCACATGAAAAAGGACTTCCCTTTTGTCAAGAATGTCGCCTAATTCTTTTACTGGCTGGATAATGCCCGTCTCATTATTGACATGCATAAGACTTACAAGTAACGTATCTTCTCTTAATAGCCGAATAATCTGGTCCGCCTGGATCCGCCCGGTCCGGTCCGGTCTTACAAAGTCCACATCATACCCTTCCTTCTGTAGAGCCTTTGCTGTTTCAAGAACTGCCTTGTGCTCAATAGCCGACGTTATAATGTGTTTCTTACCACTTACAGTCGCATACTCCCGCAATCCTTGTATAGCAATATTATTACTTTCGGTTGCACCGCTTGTAAAAAAGACCTCCTCTTTTTTCACGGAAAGAATGGAAGCAACCTGAGTTCTTGCTTCTTCCACAATTTTGCGTGCATTATCACCATATTCATGGGTCCGGCTGTCCGCGTTCCCGACTATGTTTTTATAAATATATATCATGTACTCCAAAACACGTTCATCCAACGGTGTTGAGGAATTAAAGTCTAAATAGATACCCATTTCATCCCTCCACCGCTAAATTCAACAAATCATCCAGACCTTTAATAAATTTTGTTCCTGACAGATAAGCTATTCCCCGCTCCAAATGCAGCTTAAAATACTGGATGACCGTTTCATTATCTGTAGACAAATTTTTGCTCACGCACCAGGCCTTAATCAGCGCTTCATAAAGTTCACTATATTCGCCACCAAATGTAAACCACGATAGCTCCACATTACTATCCTGATTTATTTGTATGTCTGCTGGTATCGTATCTTCATGCAAAGAATAGCATAATGCCCATCGGCATAATATATTCCAGTTTTTAATTCCCGTCTTGCCCTTAAGTCGTGAGAGACGTTCTTTAGCCTGACCAGATAATTTTACTTGTTTCATGATCATATTCGTTCACCTGCAAAATATCCTTTCTCAATCGTCGAACATTTTAATACGTCATTATAGGCAAGCGTGAATTCATCGCCCACATCATCTTTCATGATATTATAATAGTGCCTATCAATCTCTGAATCCGTTGATAAAATAATGGTCTGGTCACTGGCCTGGGGAAAATAGGTTGTAATAAGTGCTACTCTATGGTTTGAATCCAGACGAGACAGAGGAGTATCAATGATGACAGGCAGTTTTTTTTGTGAACAGATTGCCAGTGCCCACAGAAGTGATATGACCATCAGTTGTTTTTCCCCTGCTGACAGTGATTCTTTCGGGACCAGACCGCCTTCATTATCTATATAAGAAAAATCCAGTGTAACCGGATCCATATGAATCCAGCTTATGAGATTCTTTTTGTTAGCTAACTTTTTATAGCAGGAAGTCATTGTTTCCGCAAGTACATTGATTTTCTTCTTCTGAAGTCTTATCTTGTATGTATCAAGGACATGAATAGCCTGGTGCGCATATTTCAGGATTCGGTCTTCATCATCACTTAATTCCAGTTTTTCCAGCAAAGATTCAACAAAACGCCTATACTCTAAAGACGCCCTGATGTATTCCCCATTTAGCAGAGTCCGGCTGCTCTGCTCTGCTTCCAGTGCCGCCTCAAGATCCAGAATTTCATGCTCAATACTTTTTATCTTTTTATAGAGTCTGGCTATTGCATGTTCATCAATATCCACACTTAAATAGCTGTCAATTTCATCCACCTTGCGTTTATTTTTCACCTTCTCCGCCAGCAGCCGAAGTGTTTTCCCTTTAGCTGAAAATAATTCTGTCTGAAGTAACCCATGTAGCTGAAATAGACTTTGGTCGGAAATATCATATATAATTTCGGTCGCCTCTGCTTCTGCCCTCTGCTCCATATAAGAAATAAAAGTCTCCACCTGGGATGTGTTCACCTGAAAGGTCTTCACATAATCACCGAATACAGAATGCATTTTTCTGACAGTTTGTTGCATCAGTTTCGTATCACGCTCTTTTTCTGCCTGATCTAAAATCTGGGTTAGCAAATCCCGAACCATCATGAGTGGAAATTCCCCAGCTGCAATATTAATAAGCTGCTCATCATCCTGCTCAATTTTAGCATTTAACTGATTTCTCTGATTATATAAGTCTTGTTTTTGTGTTACAATTTCTCCGCCTTTTGCTGTATATTCAATATGTACTTTTTCAAGTTGCTTTTTTGCTTCATCGATTGAACGTTTCAATTCTTCGATCCGGTCATCTGCAACCTGTAAGGCAGCAGAGGCCTGGTTCCGTTTATCTTTTAACAGATCCAGTTCCTTTATCTGCATTTGATTGCCAGATTTCTTTGAAACCCGTGAAATAATTCTTAAAATATCGTTTCCCAGTAAATCAAGTACCGATATACCTAAAAGAGATTTGATGGAAGATTTCATCTGCTCATTAGTACTTTCCACTGCCAGTTCAGCTATTTTTTCGCCGTCAAAAAAGAAAAAGTTTGACACACCACTTGGAAGCATATTTTCAACAAACATGGACCAGTTCTCTGTAAGAAATGTATTTTCTTCATTATCCTTCTTTACCAGAATTTTTTCCCTTGTTCTCTGACCTCTCCCCGACCATTCCCTATGAATTAGATAGCGCTCAGATGTAACCTTTTCCAATTTAAATTCCAGTTCGACAAAACTTTCTAATGTACCATCTGCTTTATTGACATATGACTTCAGATATTGTCCATAGGTAGTGTACCTGCTTTCACTGTATGCAAACGAGCTGGCTCCATATAAAGCAAGTAAAACGGCTTCCAAAAAAGTGGTTTTTCCTCTTCCATTCATGCCACCAATTAGAACAACTGGTTTTTCATTCTTAAATTCGAACGTATTGATCCCTGCATACACACCAAAATTTTTTAGGGTCAGCTTTGTAATTAACATTCTCAATCTCCTCCCTCTGCCGTGGCATCTTCCTCTTCTGTTTCACTCTCATTAAATTCGTCACCTTCCTCTTGAATGTGGGCAAAAAACTTCTCATTATATTTCCCACCCAATTCTTTTTTTCGGCTTATTTTATTCTGATAATATGCGGTAGCATCCGGCTCGTCCTTATAAAAGGTATGACAGATACATTCCTCAAGACGATCAAGAATGCCTCTTCTTTGATTTAAGCTTACTGCCTGATTTTCAACATCCACTAAGGTATACATCATTTCAAATATGAGTTCCTCTTCTGGATACAGTTCTCCACAAACTTCTTCAAGGATATCCCATTCCTCTTTGCGAAAAGTTTCAGATCCGACCCATTCCGGGTCAGCAAAAGATTGCCCCGTTACTTCTTTATAAATATCTGGAAGGGAATCGTCAAACTCATGTTTATCGAATACCCACATTCTTCGAATAGCCTGGAGCTCTGGTATGGTAATCAATTCCAAATTCGCGAATTCTTCTGGGCCATTAACATTAATACCCATTTGCATTTCCAACAATTCTCTTAACCACTTTTCACGCCATATCTTCTTATAAGGTCCGTGATGCAGTTGACCATAACTCCCCTGCAAAGAGCCGCTCTTTTTTCGAAAACTGCGTCTTTCCCGGTCGTGCTCCTCGTCTCCAAATTCATTCCTAAATTCCAATAATGGTGTCATCCATTCTTTCTCATCGTCATTGGCGATCATGGCTTCCATGGATTTGTCCTTTTCAACCATTGTACATACCCAACAGCCAAAACGGCTTTTTCCGCAACTTGGAAGATCCTTTTCAACCATCGTTGGACATTCATTATCCTCAGTGGCTCCCTTGTAAAGGGTAAGCAGTTCCTGGTTGGAGTATCCCCATGGGTTCTTATATTGCATCAGAAAAATCCAGACGTCATCATTGGTCCATTCCGCAATAGGTGTAAACACCAGCTCATTATTTAACGTAGGATTCGGACTTAGAAGCTCCCTGACCCTTTTTTTTTCATAATATGCCATTGTCCTTGCGCGACTTGCACTTTCTGCCTTCCTGGTACCAAGAACCATAATGATTTCACCATGCTCAGCGATTTTCCCTTTTACGAACTTATTTACTGGCTGGATTTTCAAACGTTCTGTACACCAGCGGTACTTTTTGCGTGGAAACGGATACCCTTGTCCCAGAAGATTCACCCAAAACGTATTATTATATTCTGGTATTAGACTATGGGGAACAAACGGCAGTTTATTGACATCTGCTGTATATTTCATTTTCTCAAGTGATTTCTGTGCCCATTTTGCAACTATTGGAGACTCTACCAGAGTATCGGTATTTATAATATGTATCGTTTTCCTGCGCTGATCCTCCGGTAATTCCTGAATCGCAAGCCAGACAAGCTGTAGGGTCGCTGTACTGTCTTTCCCGCCTGAGTAGGCAACGACCCAGGGAATATCGTCTAAAAGATATAAATTTTTTATAGTCTCCATAAGGCCTGCAACTGTATCTTTTGTAATAGTTGTACTGTTGCTGCATGTTCCGCATCCCATTATGATTGATCTCCTCTTCCATGGACTTTCGTCTGAACACTTTTTATAAATTTAACTTCCCGGGCCGCCTCATCTCTGTCAAGAGCAATTCCAAGTGCCTGCTTTATTGCATTTGCGGTTAAAATTACTGCTGTCTCGCTGGTAATCATCCGTCCATTTCGAATTGTTCTTAAATGCCATTGCTCCGCATTTCTTTTCCAGTTGATCGCCTGCAATCCGGACAGATATGTGTGTACATCCTCATGTCGATTCATAAAAAAATAATTTCCTACCCTCCCCAGCGCCTGGATCACAACGGCCTGGGTAATGATATAGTTCTCCCTTAAATCCACTTTACTGATTTCTTTTCGAAGCAATTCGTTCCACTGCAACAGATTGGCGGAAACGCACTTCCAGTAATTAACTAAAAATATTTCGCAATCTTCAGTAACCTTTGTTCTTTGGATGATTTTTTTGTTTGCCAAATAAAAAGTATTGAGCGTAAACAAGTTGGAGGAATATTTTCCCAAAATATCCTTCTCTTTATCTGTATAACGATTGATAAAGTCGACCTGGGCGACCATATTTCGGGTTACTACCGCCAAACCATCTCTGGAATCATAAAGTTCGGATATTGAGTTCGAAGTCTTCACTGCATGCTTATTCAAATCCGTAAAAATCTGCTGACTTCTGGCCAGCCCTTTATCTTCAAAGAATACTACCGAAATCGTTTCGTCACCAAGTGTTTCATCCTCTGATAAAGCCTCTAATATTGCAGCCTTTCTATGCTGGCCATCATTGATTAAAAACCGTGCCTCCATAGAAACCTCCAAAATTCCAATATTGTGATTCAATTCTGATGCCATAAAACAGAACTGTCCGTCTATTGAAGCTGCCAAAGCTGAAAAGACATAGTCATTACGGTTTTCCAGTATATACTTACAAATCACCGGAATACGTGCTGTATTTAATTTTCTTTGTGCCCTATATTCAGGCAATACATATTCCTCCTCGCTCAAAAATAGCCGTGAAATCATCTTTAAGGGAACCATTCCAATATAATACTCTCTGCCTGCCTGTACACCTTTCACCACAGGAAAACGATATACATAGTCCATTCTATCCTCCCGAGTCCATAGAGAAGTGCTATACTTAAGTAGTATACTTAAGTATAGCACTTCTCTATGGACATGTCAATTCTATTCTAGCTCCTGATACAATTCCCAAAAAGCCTTATCCCTTACATAACGCGGTCTCTGGTTACTAATCTCGATAATACTATAATGCTTCTGTAACGCCTTTATATCATTATACAAAACTGTGCTTTCGGAACTCTTAGCTTCTGTTTTAAACACAAACTCTACATCCGAATTTCTCAAATCTGCAACATTATGAACAACCCATGTTAATATATACTTTGAATAATCATCATCCCCATTTCCAAAGTGCTTCAGAAATTGTGTCGAAAGTATGGTTCCAACACCAAATTCTCGACCTTCCTTCAATATTTTTTTAAGTGAAGAAAACCCTTCACTCATAAAGTTATCCGCCTCATCCACCAGAATCATCCTGGTTAACTGACGGTACTGTCCTTCCAACTTGCTCGATCCGGCCGCCTGCATTTGTGAATAAAACAAATCAAGTGTAATTGCCACAATCAGGCTTTGAATATCCATGTCAAATCCGGAAAGGTCAATCACGACCACACCATTAAGCAATTCAAACAATGACTGCGTCTTTTCAGGATTCCCCTCAAATACCTGGAATTGAGAAAGTTTATCCATAGCTGCCGCCAGTGAATCATTCTTCTTTATTTTATCATCACTGGAATAAATGCTGTAAACTGTGTCAAATGTAGGTGGAATTTTGTCCCATGTAACTGAGTCTCCAGCAATAATACCTTTTCTGGCATAAGCATCAATAATACACTGAAACAGTGTATTCTGCTGCTTTGGCCCCAATCCGTACACTTTCGATAAGGTATCCTTAAAAGCATTTGCCGTGTGAATTGGTAAAAGCGGTTTAAATACCCTGGATCTCGTCAGTGCTAACGGATTAAAGGGAAGATGATATGGTTTTAACACTCTAGCATTGGTCGCCTTGACAAAATCTTCTTTGCTCTCATTATAATCACCTTTGTAATCAAAAATCAAAATACCAAGTGGTTCATTACCGATGTTGTTGCACTGGTTCCGGAACAACTGTGTGACCAGAGACTTCGTAAACTGTGTCTTACCGGTTCCCATTGTGCCTATGATTCCAGTATTTGTATGGAATAACTGGCTGGTATCATTCGGATACCAAAATACCGGATTTCCCGTTGTCACATCCGTTCCAAGCAGTATTTCCATATTCTTTGAAACGACCTGTGCCTCTTTGCTGACTGTAATATCCGGGTCCAGTACATTCTCAACTTCTGTTTCATCATTCTGGATCTCTGAAAGAGATTCACATATTCCCGATTCAATAGGTTCAGACCTGCAAAGCTCTGTCTCACTTTCAGCCGGCGGCTCAGTATTTATATTTTTTTCCACTATTGTATTACTGGTATCTCTGGTCTGATGCACATATAATTCTATAATGCGTTTTGGCAAAACATCCGAATCCCATTCCAGTTCCTGCTCAATTCTACTGGCAGAAAGAACCATATAGGAGGACCCCAGCTTCTCTGGGAATTCAAGCAGACAAATATCATCTTCCAATATACCATGCTTGTTAAGCACATCTGTTCCGAAGGAAACAATGGTGCCCTTCCCCATATACGGATCCATTGCTTTGGAAAACTCGTATTTCTCATTCAATAGGTTCTCCCGATAAACCTCCACTACATCATCCCAGCTTTCATCTGGATAAATATTGTAAAGCTTTAACTTCTCACAACATACCAGAAGCAGTTGAATAAAAAAATTTCTTGAAAGCTTTCTTTCCAAATGATTTCTGCCCTCTTCCGGCCAAAGGGCATCCCATAAGCCTTTATAGGTATTCAATACCTGCTCTTTTGCTTTGTTGATCACAATTGGCTGATTCTGGCCAATCTTGACCTCTACTGGATGAATATAGATTTTAATCTGATCCACCGGCCCCTCAATACCTGCAAGCAGAATATCATCACTGGTTGCCCTCTGCTCAAATCCCAGATTTTTCGCCGAAAGGATCCCATCCTTCTGTGAAAGACCTGCTCCCCCTGACACCCTAAG
Organism: uncultured Lachnospiraceae bacterium; assembly: GCA_910577655.1. GTDB lineage: Bacteria > Bacillota > Clostridia > Lachnospirales > Lachnospiraceae > Brotaphodocola. Next base: position 18,843 of record CAJTOW010000029.1, read on the forward strand.
CATTTCCTCAAGAGAAACCGGGATCCACACAATATCCGGATGCGAGTAATACGCCATACAAAGTTTGATTGCAGATAAGATACTCATTTTTTCACGGCTGAAATAACTGTCAACCGCACCAGTCAGTTTCCTGGTCGTTATCAGTCTAAGCATCCATCCACCGTTAACGGCATTAAATAAGCTAATAATTCCTTTCACATTTTCAGCACTTACCGCAACCCCTTTTTTCCTAAGCTGCTCACAAATTATTTCGTTGTACTGTTCTGACTTTTGTGTGACAGTAATATCGTCATATCCGCTGGCGGAGGAATGCTGATCACTGTAATGAATAATCATTAATTCATCCTCATGACTATTCTTTTTCTGAAAAAATGACAGATCCACCTTTGGTTCAACAAACACTACCCAATTAGAAGAAGCATATATTCTGTTTAACTGCTCCTCCTGCCCCTGCTCAATCTCTGTAAAAATACTTGAATTTGGTTCATAAGAACTCCCGGAAAAGGCGACTCTATGCATGGCATTATAATATGCCGCCAGCCTTGTTAGCTGGTTCTGTTCCGCGTACTTCATTCCAAATCCGGTCTTGTACCATTCAGCATTTAGTACAGATGGCGTCCCGGAGATTAACCCATGCATTGAAATACCGGTTGGAATGGAATCCATTCTGCTGGCACCCGTGTCCTTTTTCGTATTCATTTCATAAAATGTCAAATGTGCATACTGATACGCTTTCTCTGATGGACTTCGGAAAAAGCATCTTATCTTTCCACTCATGATCAAAGCCAGCTCACTGATATTTTCTTTAGGAAACAATGCTTTGATATATGCCTTAAGCTTGTGCTGATCAGATAATAGCAAAAACTCATTGTACATTTCTCTTTCTGCATATATATTAATATCAAAACTCAGCAAGTTGTCTGGATCCGCTCCACCCCTTAAGGACTGAACATACAGATGCATAAGACCTTGAAAGATCTCACGACAGTCCCCCATATTAACCAGATTAATCAGGAACCGGTTATTTCCAATATCATCAAATAGGAAAGAAAAATGTTCCCTATACTGAATGATTTTTTCGCAAACAAGCTTTTGTACAAAATTTCTGGCTCCCTGATACCTTTTATTAGAAACCGGAGCATAAGATCGCCATTCGGGCGCAAATTTTTGTTCAATAGCCCGATATAGCTCTTTATTAGAATTTTTAAAAAATGGGATTAAATATAAAGCCGTAAGCTTTTCCACCAAATGGTCACGAATACTTCCAACTGCCTCTTCTTCTAATAATTTAATCTGATATAAAACATTCAATGGATGAAGAGGACTCATTTCAACCGCATGCTCATCATAATCCTTAATCACGCATCCAAGCAGAAGAGTATCATTCTCTTTTTTGCTAAGGGTGCTGCCTGCTTCTACCATTTCAAATTTTGTTTCCACTGCTTTCACATAGTTTTTTGCTGCCTCCAGAATCGTGCCTTCGTAATATGCCAGACTTGGAAGTGTTCTTTTATCTTTGAATGCCAGGACCAGCTTGATGTATGCAAATCTTATCTCATCTGGCACGGTTAATTCATATTCTTCCATTTCGCCAGACTTTTCCCATATTGCCAGCCACTCATTCTTCACCAATTGTTCCTCTTTCTCCAGTATTGCTCTAAAAGCCCCTTTCGTAGAAAACTCCGTAGTACCAGACACAATTTTCCCATTTCGGTATTCAAGGCTTTTCCCTTCAGAGAATTTCCACTTAAAAGCACCTATACCGGTTAATTCGGTCTTTTTTACTACCTCATCCTCAATTTGGATTGGAATGGTAATGGAACCACACTTTAATACACAATCCATATGTCCAGTATCAGAATCAATCGAATCCTCACCGAACCTCAAATTCAAAGTCTGATTATGATGGCATTCATAGCTCTCTCCGTTAAGAGCAACTGCCTCTATAGACTCTGAAGCACCAGGATTTATTATTAATCCCTTATCTACACCGAAAATGCGAATTACGGAGTTTTTTAAGTATTTAGGTGTATGAATTCTATAGGATGTCTGTATATTCTCCAAATATCTGGACACCACATCAATCACACAAATTTTAATTTCATAAGTGATATTATTGTTCTGATCTGTTATCTTTGTCTGCGCAAATGTACAGCCTTTTGGCAATATATCAATTCGCACTTGCTTTGATGCAGATGATGCCGTGCAGCCTTGTGTTTCCAGGTAATTTGACCGAATCGCAATATTTGTCTTTATTACAATCGTAATCTGACCGCACTGGTCAGGATTGTAAATCAGTATATTCTTCTTTCTGCTTTTCGCTTTAGTATTGCCATCATCGCATATAAAAAACTGTTCATCTGGTACAAACCGATATTCTACCAGAGAACCGGAATATGCTTCTATGTCAGTATTGCTGATTTGTAACGGATTACTGAGTCTGTTCTTTAATTTATCCTGAGATCTTTTAACCGAGTCATAGGTACAATCCGTATACCAGGGAATATCTTTTTTCTTGCAATCCTCCAATTGTGCAATAAAAGCGGAATCAAACTCTGCCTCCAGATCATCTCCAATATTGCCATGTTTTATGGCACGGTCAATCGTCTCAAATAATCTCCGGTTATCTTCCAGCCGTTCTCGAATTTTTGTCGCGTCAGTTAGATATGTCCCACTGGGATCCGGCAATAATGAAAATTTAGTGTAATCTCTTTCTTGTACGTATCCATGGCCCAATACTGTAAGCAAATCTGAGTACTCGAAAAGCGAAGACTTGTCGCTAAAACGATCTTCTTGCTTTCTGTTAAGTTCCATTTCAAGCAGTGTCCTATCAGAAACCGACAACTGCATGTTTTTTATATCATCCTTTATTTTATCAATAATAGATGCTGCATGAAAAGGCATACCCTTTGCTGCCAAATCCCCTGTACCACTTGTAATTGTATCTATTGTCGAATGGGTCACTATTAAGATTGGAAAATGCTTTGACGTCATCTCTGCGTTTCTTAAAGTTGCCAGGAAATCATCTGTCATTCCGTTAATCTTAGATGCGACGACCATTTCCATATTTTCTGCCAATCGAATAGTATAGGTAGAATAGACATTTCCATAATTAAATTTTCCAAGAATACCATTCAAATCAATAATATCTCTTAGTGCTTTATCGACACCTTTCACCATTTCCTCTGTATCTAATTTTAGGCAATATCTTTCTCCTGGGCATAATGCCGGGGTTCTTGCCTGAAAATAGCTTAAGATACTTTTTGCTATATAATTATAAAATTCTTTTGACATATTTCGCATCCCCGCTATCGCTTTTTTTCTCAATTAAATTAAGCTTTTCATAATAATTTGCCACATGTTCCCTGGAAATATTATCAAGGAATATTGCCCTTCGTTCAAAAGCCTTAAACACATCCTTCAACCGCATCTGTTCCTCATTTTTAATACAAAGTTTTGTAATAAAGATCAGTAACTCCTCCGACATATTTAGTACCAAACCACTTCTCCCACGATGCTTTAAATATTTATGGCAATATGCTTCAAATTCATTGGAATACGAAGTATAAACTTTTGATCTTCCAGTACTCTCAAATTGCACCCGCACATTATCAAACAAATATCTGACAGAATCTGCCGTAGCCCCCTGAGTAGTGATTTTCTTATCAAGTTCATGCATCTGCGGACAATCTGTAATCTCATTTCGATAACAAGATGTAAGCATATCAATCTTCCCACTGATTTTACGGTCTGTCTCATCATCCGAAATTAGTTCGGAAAGCTTAATGTAGTCCACCAATTCGGATCCGGCCTCCGTCTGATTCAGAATTTCCAAAACCAATACATGGGCAAACATTTTTTTAATTGCGTTTTGAAGTTTCTTCCATCCATCTGTGTAACACAATCTGCCCTGACTGGTTTTCTCCCATTCCAGACAGAAATATAGCGGAGTAATTGTTTCCCGGTCACCATCCATAAATTTGTTAAGCTGTAAGACAGTCTGTGCTGTGTACGAAAAAAAATAGAATTCCAGCAGATCAACCATATATTCTGTTGACTGCTTTGGCATTTCAAGTATGTATGCAAAATCCTCTTCAAAAACACTTTTCAAAGCGTTGGTTACACTGAAATAGGGAATATCCTGACCTATTTCAATGTCCGCTTCATATTGCATTTTTGAAAGAACGGCATTCTCCAGTACATTATTATTTTTTAAAGTTTGTTCTCTGGCCTTTTCCAGAACATTTTTATTTGCAATCTTATCCCCTAAAACATCCACCAGGTACTCTGCAATCTTGCTTTCGTCTATACTTGAACATGGAATTCGCTCAAGGAACTGCAAATTGAGTGGTCTAATTCTTTCATTTGTCTCAAAAAACAGCTGCCTTATTATCTCACCAAAAAACTCCTCCCGGCCCGGTTCTATTTCCGTTTCTGCTTTTAACTGGTCAACAAGTTCTTCTACCTGTACTAATTTAGGCTTATGGCCTGCAAGTTTACAAAGATATCCGCCTACTAATGGCCTCAATTCCAATACGGTATTCCTATTATTTGATTTAAATGGAAACATCTTAAATCTGTACCCCGAGTTATGAATAAATTTACCTTTAGAATTAAACATTTTTCCGTTTCTAAATTGCTCAAGGCTCAATTTATATTCCATAGATCACACCACCCTAAACTCAAATTGAAACTCTGTTTTCTTAAAGATCACTTTATACTTTTTACCGCTTTCTTTAGGAATAAGAAAAACCTCTTCCGACTTGTTTCCAAATTCAATTGATCTTTGGACAAAACTGGCAAAATCAGCATGTCGATTCTTATCTTGTACAGTAGGACGATACCCTTCCCTTATGTCTAAAATCAATTCATAAAGTGAAAAATCCATATTCAACTCTACAAATTCTTCTAACATAGAACGTTTATCTCTATATTTAAGTTTCAGCATAGGTGAAAACCGACGAATACTTCCGTCCTTAATTATTGCATTCTTATTGATTACTGCTTTCAATTGCAGTTCCTCCAAAACCCACAGCATTTCATTTGAATCATCAATACAAATGCAGTCATCACCAAATTGACCATTCCAGTTTAATGCCGCCAGCCTTGTAGCCTTATATAACTCTCCAAGGCTTTTCTCATTTCCACTATTCTGCAAATACAGATAGCTAATGAACTGATCCAGACGTGATGAACTCTGTATAGGATCCAGGTTCATTTTAAATTCACGAAGCCGACATATAAAACGGTAAATTATCTTTTTTAGTTCAGCCTTTATTCCTCCTAATACCGAAACATCTGTCAGGTTATTTAAAATTTCATAAGGTGTTCCTCTAGTTGTTATGGTAAATACGTCATGAATATTATCCAGTGAGTGAAATCTTGTTGCATCACAGTCAGAAAGGCTGGTTCTTTCTTTTAACACATCGTACATGCCTATGGTATTAAGAAGGGGCGAAATATCCGCAAATTCATTCAGCAACATTGGAGTAGTCCAATTAAGATAATTGGTAAGATATGTTATGTCGGAAGTACCTACACAAATCTTTGTTGAGTCAAAATCCGGATGAACCATCAGATCATATAAAAGATTGCAGATCTCTCTTGTTGTAACGATTGCTTTATCCTTTATAACAACCTTTACTATACGACGTATAATTGTCTTCTGATTCTCAAAATCAGAGAGGAACTCATAATTATGGCACACTGGGCATCTTTTGCCAACGGAGCACGATACACATTTCCTATATGCATAGTAAAAAGAATTTTCTGAAGAATTCTCAAATATCTTTCCAAAAAGAGCCTCAAGAAAATCTGTCTCAACCCCATCAGGTCCTAAAGAAAATATTTGATAATCTGAAAAACTTACATGCTGAAAAACGCTATCCACCAAATATTCACGCTCTGGAAAATATCCGGAAAGAATTCCACTAGCTTCCACATAAGCCTTTAATTTTGAGTATCTTTTTCCTTTTTCTGACTCAATAAAATTATTAAGAGTGCCAAGATTAATCGCAATAATCATCTTTCTGCTGTCATCCAGAAAACAGTGCTCATCATCGAATGCAGATAACTTTTCAGCCAGTGTATCAATAGCAGTCCATGTGGGTTCGCTACTCTCCGTTGCATCATTATAAAGTTCAAAATCTTGCAGAAGATCTTCACTATCAACATTTTTCAAATAGGATAACAAATGCGATTTACCATCTCCGGCACTGCCACAAAGCAAAACCAGACATTTGCTTTGCTTTGCATTAATATCTCTAAGGAGTTGACGAAGTTCTATCTCGACTTGCCGTTCCACATGCAGATATCTTTTGAATGAGTCAAAGGTGTTCGTATTTTCAACGGATTCCGCAGAACGCTTTCTTAGTCTGCTCAGTCTGGCAACCAGATCACATGCCATAGTCCATTTCCTCCCTGACTGGTATGTATATATTTTTTAATGCTTTTGTTCCATTTTACTGTATATAGTCAATGGAGTCAATCAATTTAGACTGTTCTATTATGCTCCAAATAGAAATCAAATTCAATAAAAACAATTATAAATTAACTCGTTGTACTATCACTACAGCGCACATTTGATATGATACTCACTTTTTGCAAAGGAATTTGCATGAAATTAACAGTAATTACAGCCGAATACCATAGTTTCACATAGGCTAATTTCGGAATGTGCGCTGTAGTACTAGAGCGTGTCTGAAAATTGTATTGCATTTGTATAGCAACAAAGTTATAATGAATTGTATGGAAAGAAGAAGCGGCTTTCCATAATCAGATTCACGGCGCAGAAGCGTGCGCCTTTTTCAAGAAAGGTTCTGTTCATGGCAGCAAAAACAGCTAATGTATATATACGGGTAGAACCAGAATTAAAAGATAAAGCAGGAGGCGGATGCATGAGTAACCATTCAAAATGCACCTGAACGGTTACCATGCCTGCTTCCTATATACGCCACTATTTATAGAAAGCACTCAGGAGGTACTGCCCATGCGCCCTCATCGCCCCTACATCGACCTACACTGCCACTTAGACGGCTCCATCACCCCGGAGATTGCCAAAAAGCTGGCTGCTTTGCAGCAGATCTCCCTCCCGGCCCGGGATGACGCAGAACTGGAGCGCCTGCTCTCCCTTCCCCCGGACTGCGAAAGCCTGGATGACTTCCTGCGCTGCTTTGCCCTCCCCCTCTCCCTGATGCAGACCAGGGAAGGCATCAAAGAAGCGGTCTTTCTGGTCCAGGAAAATCTGCGCAGCCAGGGAGTGGTCTACGCAGAGCTGCGGTTCGCCCCCCAGCTTCACAAGGAGCAGGGACTGACCCAGGCCCAGGTCGTTGACGCTGCCTTAGAAGGTCTCCACCACTCTCCCCTGCTGTGCAACCTGATCCTCTGCTGTATGCGGGGAAAAGAAAGCCAGGTAAGGGAGGCCAACTTAGAGACCGTAGAGCTGGCACGCCGCTGTCTCACTGACCACGGCGGTGTGGCAGCCCTGGACTTAGCCGGTGCCGAAGGCCTCTACCCCACACGGGATTTCCAGGAGGAATTCCGTCTGGCCGCCTCCTATGGGATTCCCTTTACCATCCATGCCGGGGAGGCGGACGGGCCGGACAGCGTCCGCTGGGCTATCGAGATGGGGGCCAGACGGATCGGTCACGGGGTCCGGGCTGTCCAGAACCCGCAGGTATTGGCCCTGCTGAAAGAACGCCACATTCCCCTGGAGCTGTGCCCCACCAGCAACCGCCAGACCCGTGCCGTAACCGACATGGCCGGATACCCCCTGCGGCAGTTTCTAACGCTTGGCATTCCGGTGACTGTCAATACCGACGACATGGCCATCTGCCGTACCACCGTGGCCCAGGAATTCGCCTATTTAAGAGATCATTTCAGCCTCACCCCGGAAGAGGAGACCGTTCTGTACCGCAATGCGGTGGAGGCTGCTTTTACAAATGAAGAGACCCGGCAAATATTGTATTGCAAAGTATCCGAGTCATAACCGTTCAGACAATTCTGCGCATTTATGACGCGAACCCTACCCAAACACCACCTGCACCAGAAACATATAAAACACAGTCCCCACCCCGATGCTCACCAGGGAATTCCCCTTCCATCTGTGGAGAACCACAATCACCAGCACGGCCAGAAGCTCCGGCAGCCCGTAAGGGGCTGCTGTAAGCTTTACGCCCTTCAGACAGTAGACCACCAGCAGCCCCATGGTAGCATAAGGGAGGGTCCTGCCCAGATAATCCACGAATCTGGGAGTCTTCTTTCCTGCCGGGAACAGTACAAACGGCAGAAACCGTGTAATCACGGTGCCGGCGACCATGGCGGCGATAATCAGAAGTTCCTTTACCGGTATGCTTCCCATCTCTTTATCTTCCTTTCCTTATTTTAGAGAGAATCCATGCCCGATTTCTTATACCTCACCCCCAGCGCCGCAAAGATCAGCGCCATGGCTGGCAGAATGAACCGGTCCGCCCCCAGCACCGCCAGACATACCACCGAAGACAGCACCCCGGTGAGGGCAGGGATATGCCCCTCCTTCTGCTTCCACTGGTCTGTCATGATGACCACGAACAGCGCGGTCAGTGCGAAATCCAGCCCTGTGGTATCAAAGGTAATAAACTTTCCTGCTACAGCCCCTAGCACGCTTCCCCCTACCCAGTAGGCCTGGTTCAGCAGTGTAATCCAGAGATACACCTGATCCCGGTCCAGGTCTTCTGGCGGCTCATCCTGGCACACCACGGAGAAGGTCTCATCTGTGAGCCCAAAGATCAGGTAGGGCTTCCACTTCTTTACCCTGCCGTATTTTCCCAGCATGGAAAGACCATAAAACAGATGCCTTGCATTGAGCATCAGGGACATGAAAAATGCCGTCACCGGATTCACGGCAGATGCCAGCATAGTCACCCCCAGATACTGCAGGCTTCCTGCAAATACCAGGACACTGACAGCCAGGGTCCACCAGACTCCAAACCCATTGACACTCATGAGTATGCCGTAGGCGGCGCCTAAAAACAGATATCCCACCATTACCGGAACGGTTTTGGGAAATGCGTAGCGAAACGGTGTGATGTTTTTTTGTTCCATCGTTCCTTATTCCTTCCATTCAGAAAAGCAAGTGCCTGGACTGCTTCCCACACTTGCTTTTCTGGTAAACTGACTTTGTAACTATGTTTTCAGACATTCTCCAGGGGAAAATGACAGAATACCTTCCTGCCGTCCAGCTCCTTACAAGGCGGAACCTGGGAGGAGCAGACCTCCTTCGCATAGGGGCACCTGGTATGGAACCGGCAGCCGGAGGGCGGATTCACCGGGGAGGGTATCTCACCGGAAAGCAGCTCCTTGTCCTCGCTGCGCAGTCTGGGATCTGCCTTGGGAATGGCATTGAGCAGGAAACGGGTGTAAGGGTGCAGAGGCTTCTCATAGAGACTGTCTGTATCCCCGATCTCACAGATCATCCCCAGGAACATGACGCACACCCGGTCCGCGATGAATTTCACCACGCTTAAATCATGGGAAATGAACAAGTAGGTCAGATGATACTGCTCCTGCAGATCCTTCAGAAGATTAAGGACCTGGGACTGGATGGACACGTCCAGAGCCGATACCGGCTCGTCACAGATAATCAGCTTCGGATTCAGGGCGATGGCACGGGCGATCCCGATCCTCTGGCGCTGTCCGCCGGAAAACTGGTGAGGATAGCGGTTGTAGAACTCCTGCTGGATTCCCACCTCCTGCATCAGCCCCCGGACCCGTTTCTCCAGTTCCCCTTTATCCTTCATGCCATAGGTGGTCAAAGGCTCTCCGATGATTTCCTTCACGCTCATACGTGGATTCAGGGATGCGTAAGGATCCTGGAAGATGATCTGCATCTGCCTGCGGTAGGCGGCAAACTCCGCCTCCTTCATCTCTACGATATTCTTTCCCTCGAACTGGATCTCGCCGGAGGTAGGCTCCAGCAGACGGATCAGGGTACGGCCCAGGGTACTTTTCCCGCAGCCGGACTCTCCCACCAGAGCCAGGGTCTCACCCTGAAAAATGTCAAGGTTCACATCTGTCACCGCATGAACCACCTGGGGATTCTTCCGGGTGCCGCCTATGGGGAACTCCTTCACCAGATTCCTGGCCGACAAAAGTACTTTCTTATTCTCCATCCAGACACACCTCCCCCTCGTACCGGAAACACCGGACTCCATGGCCCCCACTGGTTTCATAAAGCCGCGGCTTCTCCTGGCGGCACCGCTCTGTAGCCTCCCCGCACCGGGTACAGAAGCTGCATCCGGCAGGCAGGTGCAGAAGATTGGGCACCACCCCTTCTATGGTATAAAGCCGGTCCGGCTTCTCATCCAGCCTGGGAATCGATTTCAGCAGACCTCTGGTATAGGGGTGCTCCGTGTTGCCGAACAGCTCAAAGGTTTCTGCCTGCTCCATCACCTTCCCGGCATACATGACATATACATAATCACAGATCTCCGCAACCACTCCCATATTGTGGGTGATCAGGATGATGGAAGTCCCCTGCTCCCTGCACAGCTTCTTCATCAGCTGCAGGATCTGGGCCTCAATGGTCACATCCAGAGCCGTGGTAGGCTCATCTGCGATCATCACCTTAGGACGGCAGACCATGGCCATACCGATCATTACCCGCTGGCGCAGTCCCCCGGACAGCTGGTGGGGATAGCTGTTGTAACGCTTCTCCGGCTCCGGGATCCCCACGGCCCGAAAGATATCAATCACCTGCTTTCTGGCCTCTTCCCTGGACATTTTCTGATGCAGCAGGATGGCCTCCCGCACCTGACGCCCCACCGGATAAACCGGATTCAAGGAGGTCATTGGCTCCTGGAAGATCATGGAGATCTCATTGCCCCGCACCTTTGACAGCTCCTTTCTGCCCAGATGGGTGATATCCCTGCCGTCCAGCAGGATCGTACCGCCCACTACACGGCCAGGATAGCGCAAAAGCCCCATGACCGACATGGCTGTCATGCTCTTGCCGCAGCCGGATTCCCCGACGACACCGATGATCTTCCCGGCAGGCACCTGTATGCTGACTCCGTCCACAGCCGGAACCTCCCCCTTCATGGTAAAGAAGTGGGATTTAAGATTCTGAATATCTAAAACAATGGATTCGCTCATCTGTCTTTCCTCCTTTGCAGCAGTTCAAATCACCGTACTGCTGTGGCATCTGTCCATGAACATTGCTTCACAACAGGGCAGATACCCTTCGGCCAGTATGCTTCCCGCAGCCGGCGCCGTAAGTGCGCAGACTTGTCTGAACTGTTACTCTTCTTTGCCACTATTGTTCTTTTAAATAAGGATCCAGCACATCACGCAGGCCGTCTCCCAGGAAGTTAAATGCCATCACCACGATCATGATGGCCGCGCTGGGCGCGATGGACAGCCACGGCTCACTGAACAGATATTTCTTGCCGCGCACCACCATCAGCCCCCAGCTTGCAGAAGGCGGCTGGGCGCCGACTCCCAGGAAGCTTAAAGAGGCCTCCGAAAGGATCGCCGACGGGATATTCAGGGTGAACAAAACGATCAGGGACGGCAGACAGTTGGGCAGAATATGCCGGAACATGATGGTCCATTTCTTCACACCGATGGAGCGGGCCGCCTCCACATACTCCTTTTCCTTCAGGGAAAGAGTCTGGGAACGGACGATCCTCGCCGTGCTGGCCCAGTTAACCAGGCTCAGGGCGATGAAGATATTCACCAGTCCTCCGCCCATGGTATACATGACCACCATGGCCAGAAGCAGGGACGGAAAGGCCAGCATCACATCCGCCAGTCGCATGATGATAAAATCCGTCTTCCCTCCATAAAAACCGGCCCACATGCCCAGGACCGTGCCAATAGCCATGGAGATCAGGGTCGGCACCAGACCGATGGTCAGGGAAATACGGGCGCCGAAAATGATCCTGCTGAGCACATCTCTGCCCAGCTCATCTGTGCCCAGCCAGTGGACCATACCGGGATCCTGGAGCCGCTGTGCCAGATTCTGCTCCAGATGGTCATAGGGCGCCACCACCGGAGCAAAGACAGCCACCAGGATCATCAGGATAATCAGCACAGCCGAAAATGCTGCCAGCTTGTTCTGACGGACCATGGTTTTTAACTTGTCCATCCAGGTGTCTGATTCCCCAATCTGGGACAAATCTCCATGCTCTGCGTTCCCAGACCCACTGAAATATCTCTCTGTTGATTCTCTTCCTGTCTCCAGGGCCGTATGCTCCACAAGAAGCTCTTTTCTGTCGTTTACCATCTTACGCGCCCTCCCTGATCCGTGGATCCAGCACATTGTACAAAAGATCTGCTATAAGATTGCCCAGGATGATCAGCACCGTAGTGAAGATCACCGTTCCCTGCAAAAGGGGCATGTCACGGGTCTCAATAGCATTCACCGCCAGACGTCCGATACCAGGCACACCAAAAACACTCTCTGTAAGAACCGCGCCGGAAAGCATACTGGAGATCTGGAGCGCCATCATGGTTACCACCGGAAGCATGGCATTCTTTAAAGCATGGCCGATGATGACCCCATGCTCCCGCAGCCCCTTGGCCCGGGCCGTGCGGATGAAGTCGTTCTGCATGATCTCCACCAGATTGGAACGGGTCATCCGGGCGATGCTGCCAGCCGAATTCCACCCCAGAACAATGGCCGGAAGAATCATGGTCTGGAAAGAATCAAAGCCTGACACCGGAAACCATTTCAGCTTAAATGCAAACAGATACTGCAGCACCAGGGCTGTCATAAAGACAGGCATAGACACGCCCATAAGGGCACACCCCATAAACAGACGGTCCAGCAGACGGTTCTGGCGGATAGCCGCCACAATCCCCGCCACAATGCCGATGAACCAGGCCACCACTGCGGCCAGAAGAGACAGCTTCACCGTATTGGGAAAGGAGTCCAGAATGATCCGGGTCACATTGCGGTTCAGCCGGTAGGATGTACCGAAGTCCCCCCGCAGGGCATTGGCTATATACTTAAAGAACTGGACATAGAGCGGCTGGTCAAGCCCCATCTCCCGGCTGACCTTCTCGATGACCGCCGGATTGACATGCTCGCCCATCATGGTGGTCACCGGATCTCCCGGTACGATGCGCAGCATCACAAAAATCACCAGCACCACACCCACCAGAACCGGTATGGATACTGCAATGCGTTTCAGAACCTTCGTTATCACTTGGAATCCCCTTCCTGTCTTTGTACAAACCAATAGCACAGACTCCCCTTGTGACATGTATCCAGGACAGTCTGCGCTATCATTCCTTTCAATGTATGCTGCTGTTCACTGACGCCCAGCGAACAGTGACTAACAAATCATTGTCTCTATAAAAATACCGCCGCGCAGCATGACTTTGCCGCTCTGCTTTCTACGTTCCTGGATCTTACTCCGTCAGAGTGATCCCGTTAAAGAACTTGTCTCCGATTCCACTCCAGACCGGTACAAAGTTCTGTACCCGTGTGCTCACCGCGAACAGATGGGCACGGGAATACATGGGCACCCACGCTGCATCCTCCTGGATGATCTTCTCCTCCAGGGCCTGGTATTCGGCAATACGCTCTGCCTCATCCACAATGGCACGGGCTGACGATACACGGGCCATGGCATCGGTATCCCCGTAGTTGATGGAACGCAGGGTGGTCTTCTCTTCATTGCCAAAGAAGGTATAGATAAAGTTGTCCGGATCATTGAAGTCCGCGGTCCAGGTGGACAGGAAAGAACCAAGCTCTCCGGATTTGCGTGTCTCCAGCCAGGTAGACTCATCATAGTTGCGGATCTCCGCATTGATCCCCACCTCAGCCAGCTGGTCCTTGATGATCTCAAGGGCCATGGTGACGGTATCAGAAGCAGAAGCATCGGCTGCCAGCTCCATGGTAAAGCCATCCCCGTATCCAGCCTCGGCCAGAAGTGCCTTAGCTGCTTCCGGATCATAATTGATGGCAGGAAGATTCTCATTAAAGCCGATCAGGCCGTGGGGGAAGATCCCATGCTCCACATGTCCCAGCCCGCTGTAGAGAGCATCCAGGATAGCCTGCCGGTCAATGGCCATCTGGAATGCCTTGCGGACGCGCACATCCTGGAAGGGCTCAATCCGCTGATTCATGGTCAGATAGGAGATACCCATACGGTTGCCCTCAACGATCTGATCCGGATAGGTGGCCTGCAGACGGTCAATGGCATCGGTGAGAAAATCCAGATCAATAATATCCAGCTCCCCATTCTCAAACATCATGGTCTGGGTCTCTGTATCCGGAACAATATGGATCACAACACCCGGAAGCGTAGGCTGCCCACCCCAGTACTCATCATTACGCACAATCACCAGCTGGTCATTATAACTCCACTCCATAAAGCGGAACGGGCCGGTACCTACCGTCACAGCCGGATCCAGACCGAACTGGTCACCGGCAGCCTCTGTGGCCTCGCTGTCATAGATGGAAACACCCGGAGCGGAAATACATGCCAGAAAGCCTGCAAAGGGCTCCTTTAAGGTGACCTTGATGGTATAATCATCAATCACCTCGGCACCTTCCAGCTCTGTGGCAGAGCCTTCCAGAAGCTCCTGCGCACCCTTGATCTGGTCGATAAACTCGCTGTTGACCGTACCCTGGGCTGTCAGCATACGGTTGAAGGTATAGAGGACATCCTCGGCAGTGAAATCATTGCCATTGTGGAACTTGACGCCTTCTCTTAAATGGAAGGTATACTCCAGACCATCATCCGACACATCCCAGCTTTCGGCCAGACTGGGCTCAATGCTGGAATTCCCCGCGTCATCCACCTTGATCTCCACCAGGCGGTCAAAGATATTCATAGGAACCTCATAATCCTTGGAAGTCTTCTGTACATCCGCGGTCTGGATATCTGCAAACTGTACGGAATGCAGAAAGCCTGTGGTGTCTGCGGATCCTCCGGCTCCAGAATCTCCTGCGGGGGTCTCCTGGGCAGCGGAAGTAGTATCCCCGCCGGCCGGCGCGCCGCCGGAATTGCCGTTCCCGCCGCAGCCGGCAGCAACCATGCCAACAGCGAGAGTCGTTGCAAGGACCAGACTCAAACGTCTCTTCATAATCGTTCCTCCTCAAATCTCCCGGCCAGAACCACTGATAAGCCCCGCCGCATCTGCACAAACAAGGCATACCGTATATAAAAAAAGGGCGCAGCACCCCCTGGGGGCTGCACCATTGCAATTTCTGTCCGGATTTTTCATTATATTTTAAGACTATAGCACAAGAAAGCCGGATTTTCAACCTTTTTTTCTCAAAAGCAGCTGCCACCACTCCAGCACCGCCTCATGCCACGCTTCCCAGGCTGCCTGCTGTGCCTGGTCTGCTTCGTCCCTGATCTCCTGCTGTACTTCCCCGGCCAGCCACAGCTCCCGGATGCTCTGGCTGCTCTCCACTGCTTTGATAAAGGCCGCCTCTGCCAGCTCCATCCTCTCTCCGGCCAGTCGCAGCTTCCAGTCCAGATACGCTTCCTCCTCCGGAATCTCCTGAAGACGGTGGCGTTCTGCCCTGGGAACCGCCCGCATTCCGGCAAGCAGGGCCGCATCCTCCGCCTTCACCTGGGCAGCGATGCTCTCCCTGACATCCCTCCTCCGGCTCCTCTCCAGATAATGCTCGTAGCCAAAGGGATAGTAATAGGCGGTCTGATCCTCCAATACCAGCACGGACTGGGCCACCTGCCGGATGAAATACCGGTCATGGGACACGAAAAGGATGGTGCCGGTATAAGCCCCAAAAGCCGACTCCAGAGTCTCCTTTGCCTGGATATCCATATGATTGGTGGGCTCATCCAGAAGAAGAAGGTTCGGCCGGCTCTGGAGAATCTCCGCCAGTACCAGCCGCGCCTTCTCCCCTCCGGACAAGGCGCTGACCCTGCGGGATGCCTCCTTTCCGCCAAACAGATATGCCCCCAGGATACTGCGCACCTCCTTGTCTGTCAGGGCCGGGAAATGTTCCTGAAAATGCTCTGCAACGCTTTTCTCTGACTGAATCTGGGCAGAGTGCTGGTCAAAATATCCAAAGGTCACCTGATTGCCCAGCCGGCAGCTGCCTCCCAGAGGCGCCGCCAGTCCGGCTATGGTCTTGAGGAAGGTGGTTTTGCCTGCCCCGTTGGGACCGATAAGGCCGATCTTCTGCCCCCGCCGTACCCGCAAAGACAGCTCCAGAAGCTGCCGGTCATAGCCAAGCTTCAGCTCTTTCGCATCCAGAACCCATTTGCTTCCCGGAAGCATGGGGCTGATCTCTCCTGTAAACAGATGCACATCATCGGTCTCAGGCTTCTCCACCCGCTCCATCCGCTCTAACTGCTTCTTCTTGGCTCTGGCAAATGCTGCCTTGGAAGGCTTGTGCCCGAACCGTTCAATGACCTGGCTTAAACGCCCGATCTCCTCCTGCTGCCGCGCGTAAGCCTTCTGCCCCGCAGCCAGCCGTCTCTGCTTCTCCTGCCTGTAAAAGGTGTAGTTGCCTGCATACCGGACCAGCCTTCTGCCGGAGATCTCATACACCACCTCTGCTGTCTGGTCAAGGAAAAACCGGTCATGGGACACCATGACCACTGCATGGGGATAGGAGCGCAGATATTCCTCCAGCCACTCACAAGCCTTAATATCCAGATGATTGGTAGGCTCGTCCAGCAAAAGGATATCCGGCTTTGCCAGCAGCAGCCGGATAAATCCAATTCTGGTCTGCTCCCCGCCGGAGAAGCTCTCCAGCCTCCGCTTCTTATCACTCTTTGCAAAACCAAAGCCCGTAAAGAGCCTGTCATACTCCTGCTCGTATTCATACCGTTCCCGTTCATAGGTATCCCCGGCCGGACAGTCTTCCAGAATCTCCTCCTCTACCGTCCGTTCCGGGTGGGCAAAAACCTGCTGCCCCAGCATCCCTATGGTGAGCTGCCGGGACTGCCAGATCCCAGGACCGTTCCTTTTGTCATCCCGGTCCAGAGACAAATCCCCGGCGATCAGCTTTAAAAGCGTGGTCTTGCCTGCACCGTTGCGCCCTACCACTGCGATCTTTTCTCTTCCTTTTATGTCAAAATCCACGTGGGACAAAACCAGATTTCCTCCCACCGAGACACTGCCGTCCCGGATCTGATACAGCATACCGCACCTCCCAATGTCTCTTTATACTTTTTGACCTGTATTTCACTGCCAGAACCAGCGCAAGTGTTTCAAGTATGAATTTCCTGATATTTTCAGGTTTTCCGTGACATTTCAGATACCCCTTGAACCGTTACGGCATCTGCCCATAAAAGCCGCCGGACAGGCTAAATTATAGCATATGCCTGTTGAATTCACAATTATATTGTTTGAGAAATCAGGCAGAGTTACTATTCTCGTTACAGTTCACGGGGCGGGGAAAACTGGACGAAAACAGACGTCAAGCTCGCTTG
>CAJTOW010000030.1 GCA_910577655.1 uncultured Lachnospiraceae bacterium
GGGGGAGGCTGCATATTCCTACCATCATAGGACTCCTTCGTATCTACAAGATAAAAGGACGGATCATAGGACATCCATGGAAGGCACGCAGGTTTGAAAGAAAGATACCAGAGCTTCGCCGTCTTACCTATGAATATATGTTTTACCAGAGTATATGGGACAGGGAGCTGTTTCTGGAGAAATTTGAAACGTACGGAGAACAAAACACAAAGAAAGCCGTAGAAAAGCCGGAGAAGATGGGGAAAGGGGAGGAGAGGGCCCCTGAACAGGCGCCGGAAGGCGGTCTCTTACAGTGGATGTCAGAACACCGGCTTTTGTGGAAATTACTTTGTGGAGTGCTGATTCTTCTAATCCGGTATTTGATCCGCATGGGCTGATGATTCACAATAACCGTTCATGGGGCGGAGAAAACTGGACAAAAACAGACGGGGGGCTTGCTTGTAAGACTGTTTTTGTCCAGTTTTCCACATCGGGCGTCCGCCCGATGCTTCTTGTCTGGCGTAGCCGGACAAGAAGATGCCCCCGTGAATAGCAACAACTGTAGTAACAGTTCAAGGGGTATCTGAACTGTTACCAACCGTAACGAACACACTCCAGGCTCAGCCAGACGCATGTTTACATTTCCCTTCACCAGTTGTATACTGGTAGATATTAAGCTCAGGAAAGGATAAGACCATGACAAAAGAAGATATCAATGAAATACTGCCAGGTATTTACCGGATTCCGGTGCCGCTTACCGGGAATCCGCTTAAGGAATTGAACAGCTATGTGATCAGGGGAAATGGAAACGGCGACAGGAATATTCTGGTTGATACCGGATTCCGACGGGAGGAGTGCCGGAATGCGGTCCTTAATGGGCTGAAGATCCTGGGAATCCGTATGGAGGATACAGATATCCTTCTTACCCATCTGCATGCGGATCATTCGGGCAATGCAGCCGATCTTTTGTGCGAGGGAAGAACCGCTTATATCGGCGAGATCGACCAGGTTCATCTCACCGGATATGAGAATAAATCAGCCAACGAGAAACTCCATTGGATGAAGCAGGCACGCCTTCGGGCCCATGGACTTCCGGAGGAGCTTCTTAAGGCCATGTTCAACAATGCTCCCTCCAGAACCATGGCAGGGAGGGAAGGTGTTATTGACTATACTCCCCTGAAGGAAGGCGCCAGACTGGCGGCCGGAGAGTATGTGCTGGAGGCGATCCACACGCCAGGTCATACACCGGGGCAGATGTGTTTTGATATTGTGGGAACCGGAGCCATGATTCTGGGAGATCATGTCCTGTTCGACATTTCCCCCAATATCACGGACTGGGAGGAGATGGAGGATTCCCTGGGAGATTATTTGAGAAGTCTTGACAAGATCGACCGGTATGAGGTGACGATCCCCCTTCCAGGGCACCGCAAGCCGGGGGATTTCCACAAAAGGATCGCTGCACTAAAAGCCCATCATGAGAACCGTCTTGAGGAATGCAGAAGGATCGTAAAACAGCTGGGACATGGGGAGCTTGATGAGATCGCGGCCTCTATGAAATGGCGGATCCGGGCAGACAGCTGGGAGACCTTCCCGGCAGGGCAGAAATGGTTTGCCCTGGGGGAATGTCTGGCCCACCTGGATCATCTGGTGCTCACCGGAAAGCTCCGCCGCCATGAAGAAGAAGTGATCTGGTACGAAGCACTGTAATTGGATTTTTGTAACAGTTCAGACGGGTGTTTTCTGCCGTTTATTATCGTTGTTGTTCTTAGGGGACATCTTCTTGTCCGGCTACGCCAGACAAAAGCATCGGGTGTCAGCCTGATGTGGAAAACTTGACAAAAACAGTCTTACAAGGGAGCTTGACGTCTGTTTTTGTCAAGTTTTCCCCGCCCCATGAACTGTGACTCATAATCATTTAAAGACTTTATGGCCTGGGGCGCCAGAGGAATCAGCGCGATCATATTGAACACAGTCATGAGTCCCACGCCGATATCGCCCAAATCCCAGACAAAGGTGTAGGCAGCCAGTCCGCCTACGAAGAGCATGACCAGGGCCAGGAGCTTGTACAGTGTCTGGGAGAGCCAGTTGTCTCCGAAAAGATAGGCAACATTGGATCTGGCATAAAACAGGATGCCGATAAAGGTGGAAAAGCTGAACAGCCAGAGGATGACAGCGATAAAGATGACTCCAAAGCTGCCCAGGTGGTGATGCATGGCAGCCTGGAGAAGGTCCATACCCTCCATCCCCGCAGTCACATGCTCAGGCACCAGCAGCATGATCATGGCTGAACAGCTGCAGATAACGATGGTATCGATGAAGACACCCAGGGCCTGGAGAAGTCCTTCCTTGGCCGGATGGCTGATATCAGCCGCAGCCGCAGCACAGGGAGCAGACCCGGATCCGGCTTCATTGGAGAAAAGGCCGCGTTTTGCACCGTTCATGATAACAGCGCCGAAGCCTCCGGCCACCACCTGCCGCAGGCCAAAGGCCTCCAGAAAGATCCGCTGGAATACAGAGGGGAGCAGGGCAGCATTTTTCACAATAATAAATAAGGTAATGACAAAATAGCATACTGCCATCACCGGAACCACAAGATCCAGCACCTTCACCGTAGCATTCTTACGCAGCACGATCACAGCCGCTACAGCCACCAGGATCAAGGTCGTGTAAAGAGGCGGGATCTGGAATGCGTTCTCAAATGCAGAGGACACGGAGTTGCCGATGACCTGGCTGATGCCGCACCAGCAGATGAGCCCGGAGACGGCAAACAGGACCGCAATGATGGAATACCTGCGGCTGTTTTCTTTCTTAATAAAAAAGTGGTGGATATAGTAGGCCGGACCGCCCCTGTATCCGCCATACAGCGGATCCTCCTCTTTGTAGAGCTGAGCCAGGGTAGCTTCAGCGAAGGCGGTGGAGGAACCCAGCAGCGCCATGAGCCACATCCAGAACACGGCGCCTGCGCCTCCCGCAGAGATGGCAGCCACCACACCTACTAAGTTCCCCATGCCTACACGGGTAGCCGTGGACACGAACAGAGCCTGGAGACCGGAGATGGCATCCTGGGAGACATGGTCCTTCTCAATAGAGACTCTGATCATTTCCGGAAACAGACGGAAGGGAAGGAAATGTGTCCGCAGGGTAAAATAAATCCCCGAGGGGATCAGGATGAGTATCAGTAAGGAGAGTCCCAGAAAGCTCCCGCCAGGCAGAGGGATCGTCACCAGATCTCCCCACAATAGAAAATACGCAGCACGAATGATTGCCAGAATTCCATTTCCGGCAGTTTCCAATAGATTCATGTCAGTTGTCCTCATTTCTTTTAATATGTCTCAGTACCCATAAAAAGCGCCAGCGACGCTTTGGGGGATTGTCTGGAGAAACCGCAGGCCCTGAGTATGTCTGGATCCTGTGTCTGCCTTTGTTTTAACCATGCTTTGTTTAGTATATAACACAAAACAGCTTCTGTAAAGCGGTAGACAGGGGACACCAGCTGCCAGTCATTCCAAATGGTTACTGTTCATGGGATAGTTTTTCCAGAGCTGGTATCCGCTGGTCAGGAAGGAACAGTCTGGCCGTGAACTGTTACAACTATCATGGAAAAAAATTAAAAAAATTTAAAAAAAATACTTTTCAAATGACAAAAAATCTGCTATACTATCAAAGTTGGTACAGCACGGGGTATGGCGTAGCTTGGTAGCGCGCTCGGCTGGGGGCCGAGAGGTCGCAGGTTCAAATCCTGTTGCCCCGATTGATTTTCCCTTGGATGGTGCAGGGTTTCTGGTATAGCCGGAGCCGTGTGCCTTTTTTGTGCAAAACAGTAACTCTTATCGTAACAGTTCAGATACCCCTTGAACTGTTACCTCTTATCTTCATTATTCACCTTTTACCCCTCGAAAAGTGGTTTACAGTCACATTTTAATTTGTTATCATGTAAAGAGAAATTACTGGAAGGACAGACATCATGAAAGGGATTGTCAGCTTTGATTATGATATGACCCTGCTGGATCATGCCAGCTACCGGATTCCGGACAGCGCGCTCCGGGCCCTGGAGGCTCTTAGAAAGAAGTATTATATTGTGCTGGCTACCGGGCGGGATCTGGATACGAAATTCAGCGCCGGGATTCTGGAGCAGGTCCGGCCGGATGCCACGATCCAGCTTAACGGGACCAAGATTACTGTAGGGAACCAGCTGGTATATGAGCATTTTATGAGCCAGGAGCTGGTGGAGCGGCTTCTTGACTTTGCTGCCGGCAGACCCTATGCGGTGGGGCTTACTACCGGAGACCGGGATTATTACACCAACCAGGAATGTATCGTGGACTATGATCTGCAGCGCTGGGGAGAGTCGGATAGGAATTTCCGGGATGTCCGGGAGCTGCCTGCCATGGGGGTGCGCACCATGACCTACATCGGGGATGAGGCCGGGGTGCGGGAGCTGGAGGAAGCATTTCCGGGGATGAAATTTCCCATGTTTTCAGGAAAGTGGGGAGCAGACATTATCGAGAAAGAGGCTTCCAAGGCTAATGGTCTGGAGCGGCTTTGCAGGTATTATGGGGTTCCTGTGGAACAGACGGTAGCATTCGGAGACAGTATGAATGATTATGAGATCATATGTGCTGCCGGTACTGGGGTTGCCATGGGGAACAGTGTGGAAGAATTAAAGCAGGCGGCAGACTATGTGACCACGCCCATCGGTGAAGATGGAGTCTGGAATGCCTGTGTTAATTTAAATTTATTGTAAAACAGAGGGGGAAGGATAATGGCTTTGAATTATGATCTGGTGGTTATTGGCGCGGGTCCCGGAGGCTATACGGCAGCTTTGAAGGCAGCGGCGCTGGGTATGCAGGTAGCGGTGGTGGACAAGGATAAGGTGGGAGGCGCCTGCGTGAACCGGGGATGTATCCCCACCAAGGCACTGCTTTATGCGTCCAATATTTTTTCCATGATGCAGCGCTGTGACCAGTTCGGGGTCTCCACAGACTTTATTTCCTTTGATTATGCCAAGATGCAGGATTATAAGAAACGTTCTGTGCAGAAGTACCGCAAGGAGATCGAGAACTTATTCCGTGAGAATGGCATCGACTTTATCAGGGGGACGGCCACGATCCGGCGGGAGCGTACAGTAGAGGTGGTCAATGAAAGCGGCAGGGAGTACCTGCGTGCCCAAAATGTCATTATTGCTACCGGAGCCAGACCGCTGGTACCTGATATTCCGGGGCTTCGTCTGCCGGGGGTTATCAACAGTGACCGCCTGCTGGCCGCCCAGAACTGGAATTTTGACCGGGTGGTGATCCTGGGAGGCGGCGTTATCGGTGTGGAGTTTGCCACGATATTCCAGGCTCTGTGTTCCAAGGTGACGATCCTGGAGAAGGGTCCCCATCTGTTAGGACCTATGGATACGGAGGTGTCTATAGAGCTGGAGAAGCAGATGCGCAAGAAAGGCATTTCCATCTACTGCAACATCTATCTGGAGGAGATTGTCAATGAGGATGGTCTAAGCTGTGTGGTGCGTCTGGAGGACGGTACGACCACACGGATCAAAGCCAGCCAGGTGATTGTAGCCATTGGAAGAAAACCCTATTTTGAAGGTCTGTGCGGCAATGATGTGAATCTTGAGGTGAAAGACGGCAGACTGGTGGTGGATGAGGACTTTATGACCAGTGAACCGGGGGTTTATGCCATCGGGGATGTGGTGGCCAGAACCCAGCTGGCCCATGTAGCCATGGCCCAGGGAACCTATGTGGTGGAGAAGCTGGCCGGAAAGAAGCACAGTATCCGCCTGGAGGCGGTTCCCAATGGCATGTATGTGTCTCTGCCCATTGTGCCGAGCTGTATCTATACCCACCCGGAGATTGCCACGGTGGGTATTACCGAGCAGACGGCCATCCAGATGGGGATGAAGGTGCGCTGCGGCATGTACACCATGGATGGCAACGGAAAGTCCATTATCTCCAGGGAGGAGGACGGCTTCCTCCGTCTGATCTTTGAGGCATATACCAATACCATCGTAGGTGCCCAGATGGTCTGTCCGCGGGCTACGGACATGATCGGGGAGATGGCTACTGCCATTGCCAACGGACTGACTGCGGAGCAGCTTTCCCTGGCTATGCGTGCCCATCCCACCTATAGTGAGGGCATTGCGGCAGCCATAGAGGATGCTATGAAAGAGGAGAGCGAAAAGGCATGAATCAGGTAAAGGAGAGGATCCGGCTTCTCAGGGAGCGGATGGAAGAGCGGGGGATTGACGCCTATCTGGTTCCTACCGCGGATTATCATGAATCGGAATATGTGGACGGGCATTTTGCCTGCCGCAGATATATTACCGGGTTTACGGGTTCCGCCGGTACGGCCCTTATCACCAGGGACTGGGCCGGGGTCTGGACAGACGGAAGGTATTTTGTCCAGGCAGCGGCAGAGCTTAAAGACAGCGGTGTTACCCTGATGAAGATGGGAGTATCCGGAGTGCCCACCCTGGAGGAATATGTAGAACAGAGTCTGCCGGACCAGGGGGTTCTGGGCTTTGACGGCAGGGTGATCAACGCAAGGCTGGGGGAGGAGCTGGCCGGACGTCTTGGGAGAAAAGGGATATCCCTGGCTTATGCCGAGGATCTGGTAGGGGAGATCTGGGAGGATCGCCCGCCCCTGCCGGCCAGTCCTGTATGGATTCTGGAAGAGCAGTATGCCGGCCGGTCCGCGGCAGACAAGATGGCAGAGCTCCGGAAGAAAATGGAGGAGCTTCATGCCAGTGTGCATATTCTGACCACCCTGGATGATATTGTATGGCTTCTGAATATCAGGGGCGCGGATATCCCCTGCAATCCGGTGGTACTGTCCTATCTGGCTGTGACCCGCAGTCAGGCGTATCTGTATATCAGCCAGGATGCGGTTCTGGAGCCGGTGGCAGCGTATCTGTCCGGGCTGGGAGTGACCCTGCGGCCTTATGGGGAAATCTATTCCTATGTGCAGTCACTTAAGGGAGAGTCGGTGCTTCTGGAGAAAGCCAAGGTTAATTATACGATTCTTCGCAGTCTGGACGGGAGCAATCAAATCATCGACAGGATGAATCCCACAGTCATAAAGAAGGCCTGCAAGAACCCGGTGGAGCTTGAGAATATGAAGGCAGCCCATATCAAAGACGGGATAGCCGTGACAAAGTTCATCTACTGGGTGAAGCAGAATATCGGAAAGCTCCCTATGGATGAATGCAGCGTAGCAGAGTATCTGGAAAAGCTGCGCCGGGATCAGGGAGCTCTGGATCTGAGCTTTACCACTATCTCCGCCTATGGGGCCAATGCAGCCATGTGCCATTACCATGCAGAGCCAGAGACCTGCGCGAAGCTGGAGCCTAAGGGCCTGTATCTGGTGGATTCCGGCGGTCAGTATCTGGAAGGCACTACGGATGTGACCCGTACCTTTGCCCTGGGGCCGGTGTCCGATAAGGAGCGGGAGCATTATACCCTGGTACTTATGAGTATGCTTCGCCTGGGACATGTGAAGTTTCTCAAAGGGTGCAGCGGCCTGAGTCTGGACTATGTAGCCAGGGGCCCCTTATGGCAGCGGGGACTGGATTACAATCACGGAACCGGACATGGGGTGGGCTATCTGCTGAATGTCCACGAGCGGCCGGCCGGGATCCGGTACAAGGTGGTGCCGGAGCGCATGGATTCAGCGCCATTTGAGATAGGGATGGTCTGCTCCGATGAGCCGGGACTCTATATAGAAGGCAGCCATGGGATCCGTACAGAGAATCTGGTTTACTGTAAGGAAGCGGAGAAGACCAGTTTCGGCCAGTTCTTGTGTTTTGAGTATCTGACTTGTGTGCCCATTGATCTGGAGCCGGTAGATCTGTCCCTGATGGAGAAGCAGGATATTGCATGGCTTAATGAGTACCATGCCCAGGTGTATGAGAAGATAGCACCCGGCCTTACAGAGGAGGAGGCCCGGTGGCTGTATGATGTGACCAGACCGGTGGAATGCTGAACTGTAACGAGCTGTTATTGAAGTGCAGCAGTTCAACCGCCAGTTGAATGACAAATCCTGGAAACTGTGATAAAATTGTGCAGAGAAGGTATATAGGAGGCACAGCATGTTTCCAGTGATTGATAAGAAACAGACAGGAAAACGCATCCGGGAACTGATGGATGCAAGGAATATAACCGTTCAGGATGTGCGGGCCGGCCTGGGTCTGGAGAGTACCCAGAGTGTATATTACTGGCTCAATGGCAGGAGTCTGCCAAACATTGATAATCTGTATGCTTTAAGTTATCTGCTCCAGGTGCCGATGGATGATATGATCTGCGGAAACAGGGGGTGGAATTCCGGTATGACAAAAGAGGGGCAGCAGATCAGCCTGGTGGATCCCGGGAGCCTTCTGTACACAGAGGCTGTCAGAATCCAGTATATAAACCAGTTATATAACTGCGGCATGACGGCATAGCAGCCGTATGCGTTTTGGTTTACTGTTCACCGGGTGCATTTTCTTGTCCGGCTGCGCCGGACAAGAAGCATCGGGCGGACGCCCGGTGTGGAAAACTATCATTTAAAGGAGACACTGCCTTATGACCCCCATCCACCGCGACATCTTCAAAGCCATCCACGAAGGCAGATGGCTGACCATCGAGTACCGCAACAGCAGCAGCCAGATCACACGGTACTGGATCGGCATTCTGGATCTGAATGTTTCCAGAAGGTCGCTGTGTGTGGAGGGGCTGCACCTGGGCCAGTATACCTTAAAGCAGCTGGATACCATCTATATTGATTCTATCTTGTCCTCCAGGGTTCTGGAGGGCTCTTACTGTCCGGTGAATGAGAACCTTGTCCGGGACATCCATGAAAACCCTCACAAATACAAAACCATCTTTGACCAGGTAGCCAATCTGAAGATTCTGGACTATCTGGAGAACTGCAGCCGGATGGATACGACTCCCTACCGGACGGATTTTTCTCTGGTGCGGTACCTGGACAGGGACAGCTTCCATGGGGAGGTATACCCTCTGGATGACGGGCAGTTTTGTAAGATCGTACAGGAATTCCAGATCCGGGCGGACCAGGACAGGAGGCGGGAGCAGGAAGCGGCAGGTCAGCGGAATCTTTCCTCGTCCCGGAAGCTTACCATCCAGCAGCTGGCCATGAATGTCTTAAGTATCCACACGGCAAAGGGCCTGTATGTTCTGGCCTGCCGGCGGCTGAATCTGGACGTGAAGAACCGCTGTCTCAAACCGGGAGAGGATATCACTGTGTGTACAGAATTCACGGTTTCCGGCACCCGTGAGAGTATCCGCAGGTATCTGGACGGGGCGGATTATGAGCTTTTGCAGGATTTTGAGGGGAACCAGGAGCGGATCAAGGATGCCATCACCCGTACCAGCAGGGGTACATCCGGTGTGGATGATATGCCTTATGTGATCGGCCTGGGAATGGACGTAGCCATAGACCTCCACCGTGAGTATGGGGCCATTCTGGAGATGTACAGGAAGGATCAGGTGCCGGTGCCGGTCCGGGCCTTCTTCGGGGATCTACTGGACCGGCCCCGCAGCAGGCGGACAGTGCCCATCACCCTTATGGACCGCAGGATCAATCTGGATCAGCTTCTGGCCATTGACCATGCCATGAAGTATCCCGTGGCCTATGTCCAGGGACCGCCGGGGACAGGCAAGACCAACACCATCATCAATACCATCCTGACGGCTTTCTTCAATGAGAAGACGGTTCTTTTCACCGCTTACAACAACCATCCTATTGACGGCGTGGTGGAGAAGCTGACTTCCCTTACCTATCGGGACAAGCAGATCCCTTTTCCGGTGATCCGCCTGGGCAACAGCCAGAAGGTGCGGGAAGCATTGTCCCATATGCGGGCCTTGTATGAACAGACGAAACAGATTCCGGTCTTTGACAAGACCCTGAGCCGGAACAGGGACAACCAGGCGGAACAGATGAAACGCCTGGCAGAGCTTCTGCGCCGGTATGAGGACAAGCTGGATCTGAAGGAGCGCAGCGAGACCATAGGGCGCCTTTTGGAGTACAGTCAGAGCTGGAACGGTTCCATGCAGATGCTTCCCTTTGAGGCGGACTTAAAAGGAAGACAGCTGTCAAGAGTCAACCGGCAGATGCAGCGGCTGGGGGAGATCACTGATGAAGACGCCCTGGCCCTTCTGGCGGATGATGGGGAGGAGCTTAAAAAATATCTCTATTATACCTCGGTGCGTTACATCCAGAAGCTGGATAGTCCTGGGTGCCGGCGGCTTCGGGAGATCCTTTTCATGGAGGAGGAAGAGGAAAGGCTGGCGGCATTTCAGGACTATCTGGGAGAGACGGAGAACCTGCACAGGTTTCTGCAGGTATTCCCGGTGGTGGCTACCACCTGCATCTCCGCCCACAGGCTTGGAACACCGGAGAACCAGTTTGATATGACGGTCATGGATGAGGCCAGCCAGTGCAACCTGGCTGTAGGACTGGTGCCGGTGATCCGGGGGAAGAATCTGATGCTGGTGGGGGATCCCCAGCAGCTGAATCCGGTGATCCTCCTGGATGAGGTGACCAACCAGAAGCTGCGAAAGAAGTACGGGGTTTCGGATGAGTATGACTACCGGCGTAATTCCATCTACAAAGCATTTCTGGCTTGTGATTCTGTCAGCGATGAGGTGCTGCTGCGCTACCACTACCGGTGCAACCGGAAGATCATTGAATTCAACAACCAGAAATATTACAATTCCCGGCTTCTCATCTGCTCGGAAAGTGAAGAGCGCCAGCCTCTGGTCTATGTAAATATATCTGACGGAAGGACGGATTATAAGAACACAGCCCCTGCGGAGGTGGAGGAGATCATCCGGTATGCCGAAAATCATAAGGATAAGTCCATCGGAGTGATCACACCCTTTGTCAACCAGAGAAGGGCCATCGAGCAGCGTCTGAAGGAAGCCCGTCTGGATCATGTGACCTGCGGAACAGTCCATGCCTTCCAGGGGGATGAAAAGGATGTGGTACTCTTCTCCACCGCTATCACCGACGATACCTTCGGGGGAACCTATGAATGGCTCAAGAACAATAAGGAGCTGATTAATGTGGCCACCTCCCGTGCAAGGGAGCAGCTGATTGTTCTGGCTAACGGAAAGAATCTGGAGCGGCTCCACCAGCAGGAGGGGGAGGACGACCTATATGATCTGGTCCGTTATGTCCGGTCCAATGGCACCACCAGGGTCACGGCCAAGGAGGCAGGATCCCGGGCCCTGGGGATCAAGCCTTTCAGCACAGAGACAGAAGAAGCATTCCTCCAGAATCTGAACCATGCCCTTGAGAATATCTGGCTGTCCCAGAGCCGGTTTACGGTGGAGAAGGAAGTGTCTGTCTCCCATGTGTTCCAGGAGGAGGTGGAGGGCAGTGAGCTTTTTTACTCCGGCCAGCTGGATTTCGTGGTCTATGAGCAGGGGGGAGACGGCAGCTGTCCGGTGCTTGCCATTGAGCTGGACGGAAAGGAGCATTACGAGCCGGAGATCGTCATGGCCCGGGACAGGAAGAAACAGGAAATCTGCAAAGCCCATAATCTGGAGCTGATCCGGGTGGAGAATTCCTATGCCAGACGGTACCAGCATATCAAAGGGATCCTGGAAGCGTATTTTAAGATTCGGCATTAAGGGTTAGTACTACAGCGCACATTCCGAAATCAGTCTATGTGAAACTACAGTATTCGGCTATAATTACTGCTGATTTCACAAAAATTTCGTTGTAAAAAGCAGGTATCATGTCATAAGTTCGCTGTAGTATTAGAGCGTGTCTGAAAATTCATTCCCGGCATCTCAGCCCGTCTGAACTGTGCTTCAGGCGTATTTTCTGTATTTTGCAGGCGGATGACTAATTAATTTTCTGATGATGACGATATATTCATTAAGGGTTAAGATCAGACAGTCAGGGAGAATGTCGGCATTCTGCCCCGTGAGACGTGTAATAGTCGTAACGGTTTAAGGGGCGTCTGAGCTGTTGCTGATAGTCCGGTACAGGATGGAGCCTGGAGACCGGACTGGTTGACAGAGATGGAAGGAGGATCAGTTTATGCGGATCGGAGGAAACGGTGTACAGGATTACCAGTCCATTTTGCAGATGCTGCAGCGTCTCAATGGAAAGAAGAAGACCAGTTCTACAGATATTTTCGGGATGCTGGGAACAAAGACATCAGGGAGCGGTTCAGCTTCGGATATGGTGGAGGTAGTGCCGGGATTTTTCTGTAAGAATGATCCCAGGATCATTGCCAATTTCCGGAAGAATTTTGATGAGGACGGGGATTTGTACAATTCCCATGGAATCGCCGGAATGGATATCACCGGGAAGGATCCTTCCGAGTGGCACAAGATCGTGGATGTGTCGGAGGAAGGCAGACAGAGCATGTTCGATATGGTCAAGAGGGAATTCATCCAGGAGAAGGGCATTGCCAATGGGGATACTACCCAGCGGAGCGAGGTGTTTGCCGCTTACCAGCGCAGCATCCCCAAGCAGGACCGGCTGACAGCCACCTGGACCCTGGGGCAATACGAGCGGCAGTACAATAAGGCCATGTACGAGGCCGTGCGGGCCAGCAATCCCAACTGGCAGCCAGGGATGGATTTTGACGAGAGTGTCTTAAGCGGGATTACCCGGGAGTCTGTGGAGGCCAGGATCGTGCAGACAGGGAGTGATTCCCTGGGGCTTAGATCCATTGACTGTATGGCGTAAAGCAGAGCATTCCTGGATCTGTGTGTCTGCAAAGCGACGGCGTAGTGGTTCCTGCATCAAGTACGGAGTACTAGAGCGTGTTTGAAAATTGCTTTCTGGTAGCTGTGCGTCACACTTTGTGGGAGATTTGGCCCAAATGAACGCGGCGTAGTGGGCTACGTTAAGTGAATTTGGGCCAAATATACCGCAAAGTGGGGCGTGCAGATGCCGGGAATGAATTTTCAAACACGCTCTAGCTTTGCAGGCGTGCAGATGGCGTAGATAGCGGGTGCTTAATTCACTGGAATTTCCGCAAGGCAGTACTGGTTATGTAACCTGCAAAACTGTGAGAGGGAGAAGCTTCGGCTGTGATAAAAGTCAGGATTTTCTATCAGGAAGATAACGGGTGGATACAGAAAATCGTTGTTTTCTTAAATGGAGAAAGGACTTTTTTCACAGCCACTTTTTGTTTATAAGTGGTAATCATGGGATAGATGTGGTAAACTATTACGAGTTTCCGACGCGTTCCGGGGGCAGGAGGATGACCGTCTGAACTCTCGCAAATTGTAAGAATATGATTCGGAAATATATATGGGGCAGCAGCCAGGGGGGAGAATGGACTGTTGCCGGATGAGACGAAAAGGAGGGCATAGAGATGGCACAGAATTATCCGGTGCAGGTGGAGATGGAGCAGGGAAAGGAGTTGTTTCTTTCTGGTGTGAATCCCGTGGGGACAGAGAAGGTTTGCCTGGAGGAGGCTTTGGGCAGGGTTCTGGCGGAAGATATCCAGGCCAGGGAGAATATCCCTCCCTTTGACCGGTCTCCTCTGGATGGGTATGCACTCCGTTCTTCGGATATTGCAGGGGCGTCCCGGGAGGAGCCGGTGACGCTTTCGGTCATGGAGGAGGTTCCTGCAGGAGCTGTGGCCCAAAAGCCGGTGGAGGCCGGGGAGGCGGTGCGGATCATGACCGGGGCGCCGGTTCCTGCCGGGGCAGATGCTGTGGTCAGGTATGAGGATACCACTTTTACAGAAGAGACAGTCACCTTGTCCTGGCCGGTAGTGTCCGGCAGCAATATTGTCCTGGCCGGCGAGGATGTCCGCGCCGGGGATGTGGTAGTGGAGAAGGGGGATGAGCTGAACGCTGCCAGGATCGGGGTTCTGGCAGCACTTGGTTATCCAGAGGTCCTGGTATATAAGAGGCCTCTGGTGCGGATCATCAGCACGGGAGATGAGCTGGTGGATGTTTCCGGGGAACTGACACCGGGGAAGATCCGTAACAGCAGCGCCTACATGATCAGGGCATTTTTGCAGAGCTGGGGGCTGGATGCACGGATCTATGGAATCGTGAAGGATGAGAAGCAGGAGATACGCAGGGCTATAGAAGAATGCATGGAGGATGCGGACTGTGTGTTCACTACCGGCGGAGTCTCCGTAGGGGATTTTGATTTTGTATTGCCGTCCATGGAGGAGGCAGGAGCGGAAATCCTGTTCTGGAAGACGCAGATGAAGCCGGGCATGGCTACGATTGGCGCCAGAAAAGGGAGGATACTGCTGGCAGGTCTCTCCGGGAATCCGTCGGCTGCTGCCGCTGCCTTGTTCGTCTTATGTCTGCCTGCCCTTAGGAAGCTGTGCGGCAGGAGAGAGTGGGAGCTGCCCATGATCCAGGTCATGCTGCCGGAGGGCTATGGCAAGGCAAGCCCCGGAGGGAGGATACTGCCGGGCCGCCTAAGGATCCAGGATGGGAAACCCTGCTTCATCACCCAGAAGCATCAGGCCAACGGGATGATCAGTCCCTGGAGCAGCTGCAATCTGGTAGCAGTGGTGCCCAGGGGGAGCGGGGCTCTGGAGAAGGGGACGATGGTACATGCCTATTATCTCCCTTAAATTTTGACTTCCAGCTCCATTTGGTATATAATCGTACCAGTTCAGGAGTTTTTTGAGCCGGTACATATTATACGACATTGGAGAGGAAACAGCAGTTTATGAAAATATTGGTCATCAACAGCGGAAGTTCTTCACTGAAATTCCAGGTAATCGATTCTGGGACAGAGCAGGTTCTGGTCCGGGGAGTGTGTGAGAGGATCGGGATCGATGGGAGATTTACCTACAAGACAGATTCCGGGGTGGCAATCAGCGCCGCGCCGGTGGAGATGGAGAATCATACCCAGGCAGTCAATGTGCTGATGAAAGCCCTGGTAGACAAAGAAACGGGGATCATGAAGGATTTTTCGGAGATCGATGTCATCGGTCACCGTCTGGTCCACGGCGGGGAGAAATTCACCGGCTCCGTGGTCATC
Source organism: uncultured Lachnospiraceae bacterium (assembly GCA_910577655.1). GTDB lineage: Bacteria > Bacillota > Clostridia > Lachnospirales > Lachnospiraceae > Brotaphodocola. The sequence continues at coordinate 14,962 of CAJTOW010000030.1, forward strand.
ACCGACGAGGTCATTGATGCCATGACAGAGTGCAACGATCTGGCGCCTCTTCACAATCCGGCTAATCTGGTGGGGGTGGACGCATGCCGGAAGCTGATGCCGGATAAACTGATGGTGGGTGTGTTTGATACAGCCTTTAACCAGACTATGGAGCCGAAAGCATTTCTTTACGGGCTGCCCTATAAGTATTATGAACAGTATAAGATCCGCCGGTACGGATTCCATGGGATCAGCCACAAGTACGTGTCCCAGCGGGCTGCGGAATTCATGGGGCAGGATATCCGCAGGGTGAAGACCATCGTCTGCCATCTGGGCAACGGTGCCAGCATCAGTGCGGTCAGGTACGGGAAGGTGATTGACAATTCCATGGGCTTTACGCCCCTGGAGGGCCTGGTCATGGGGACACGCTGCGGGGATGTGGATCCGGGAGCCCTGGAGTTTCTGGCCAAGAAGGAGAATCTGGATTTTAAGCAGGTTATGGCCATCCTGAACCAGGAGTCCGGCGTCCTGGGCATTTCCAGGAATCTGTCCAGTGATTTCCGTGAACTGAAGAATGCGGAGATCAAGTACAATGACAAGGCGGCCCTGGCCCGTGAAATCTTTGCCTACAAGGTAGCCAAGTATGTGGGCAGCTATGCGGCAGCCATGAACGGTGTGGATAATATCGTCTTCACTGCCGGAGTAGGGGAGAATGATTCCGATATGCGTCAGGAAATCTGTGATTATCTGGAATTTCTCGGGATTACCATCGACGAGGTGAAGAACCGGGACCAGGGGGAAGCGGTGCGGATCTCCACCGGCGGCTCCCGTGTCAATGTCCTGGTGATCAAGACCAACGAAGAGCTGGAAATCGCCAGGGAGGCGGCGGCAGTGGCAGGAGAACTGATGCGGCAGTAAGGAGGTTTTGGATTTGAATCAGAGAAAGAAGACCGGACTGGTGCTGGAGGGCGGCGGTATGCGCGGCATCTATACAGCAGGAGTTCTGGATGTATTTATGGAACATGAGATCCGGTTTGACGGGGTTATGGGGGTATCTGCCGGGGCGATTCACGGCTGCTCCTATGTATCAGAGCAGAGGGGGCGGAGTATCCGTTATTACAAGCAGTTCTGCCAGGATAAACGGTTCATCAGCTACCGGAATCTTCTGCGGACCGGGGAGATGGTAGGCGCCCAGTTCTGCTATCATGAGATCCCGGAGAAGCTGGAGCCTTATGATTTTGACAGATTCCGCCAGTCAGATACGGAATTCTATGTGACCTGCAGCAATGTGGAGACCGGCAGGGCAGAGTATCTGCGTCTTTGGGATATGAGAAAAGATGTGGACCTGATGCGGGCGTCCGCGTCCCTTCCCTGCGTATCCAGGATCGTGGAGTGGAACGGGAAGAAGCTGCTGGATGGGGGCTGCACTGACAGTGTGCCCTATCTGGCCTTTCACAGGATGGGCTTTCAGAAGCTGGTGGTGGTGCTGACCCGTCACAAAGGGTATAAGAAAAAGCCGGAGAAGAGCCTGATGGTGGAAGCCATGTACCGGCGGTATCCACGGTTTGTCAGGGCCATGAAGAACCGCTACCGCTCCTACAACCGCTCCATAAGCAGGCTGGAGGAGCTGGAGGAGGCAGGGAAGATCTTTGTGATCCGGCCCAGCAGAAGGCTGAAGATCAGCAGGATGCGCGCCACACCCAGGGAGCTGCAGAAGATTTATGATATCGGCAGGGCGGATGCCCTGGCCCAGCTGCAGAAGATGAATGCATGGCTGGAGGGGCGATAAGTCAGACCGGCTGGCGCCGCAAATAAACCTGTGCATAGCGCGGCACAGAAGAAATCATGATTTCAGGAGAAGGAACAATGATTGAGAGAGCATCAGGAATTTATGAAGTGACACTGAGAAGTGGAATGGGAAAAGGTGTTGGGGAGATCCGGATCTATGTGATTCCGGGTACTTTCGGCGGAAGGAGTCTGATGATCGATACAGGATTTGGGGAGGAGGGCTGTCTGGAGCAGATGGAGCGGGAACTGGAACGTATGAGGATCCCGGCCAGTAAGCTGGATATCTTTCTGACCCATAAGCACCACGACCATTGTGGCCTGGCCAGCGTCTTTGCCGAGCGGGGGGCCAGACTGTTCATGAATCCAGATGAGGACCGGCATCATTATGATTGTCTCTATTATCACAAGAGTCACGACGCCATGGAAGAGCAGGTCCGTGTCCTGGGTACAGTGGGGGTGACGCAGGAGATGACACCAGAGATATGGCAGAAATTCATGGAGATCAATGAGCGCGTGTCCGGACGGAACGAGCGGTGGGCCTGGGTGATCCGGGACTATCCCTATGAGCCGGTGCGGCCTGGTCAGGTATTCCGGTATGGAGAGTATGTGCTTCGGGCCATAGCTCTCAAAGGGCATACCTATGGCCAGATGGGATTATATGACAATGAGAAAAAGGTTCTTTTTACAGCAGACCAGGTCATCAACGGAATCGTTCCCATTGTGGGAACTACCCACGTGGATGAGCATCTGCTGGAGGGGTATTTTGAATCTCTTCAGCGTTTAAAGCATGAGTACAAGGAGTATTTGATCCTCCCGGCCCACCGTGGGCCTATATGGAATGTAGAGGACGTGATTGAAGGGATCGCCAGGGCTTACCTGAATAAGCTGGAGATCATCGGAAATATCATCGCGGATACAGACCATCCCCTGACCGTGGCGGCGATTGCGGCCAGGGCCTATGGGATGGAAAAGGAGCCGGCCAATGACGATGAATTCATCAAACTAAAGATGGTTATCAGCAAAACCTTCTCCTGTCTGGAATTTCTGTATGCCAGGGGGCTGGCAGAGCGCACCTGGGAGAAGGGAACCTTGTACTGGATTGCCAGAAATCCCTCTGGAACATGACAGTCCGGCTCTGCAAAGCCTTAACACAAACCCATAGGAAAAACCTATGGGTTTTATTATGTATATAATATTTTACAAATAGAGAAAAATGATGCATAATGAAGACAACAAGAAACACAAACATTATAATCTTCATAGGAGGAAGGCAATTATGGTAAAACTGTATGAGGGCGGAGCATACCTGGTAAATGGAACAGACCTGGTGCCGGAGGCGGAAGCGGCCAGAGTTGCTGCCCTGACGGGAAAAGGGGCAGATAAAGAGGAAGCGAAGAAGGGCACCATCGCTTACTCCATCATGGAAGCACACAATACATCCGGGGACATGGAGAAGCTGAAGATCAGATTCGACGCCATGACATCCCATGACATCACCTTTGTGGGGATTATCCAGACGGCAAAGGCATCGGGCATGGAGCAGTTCCCGATTCCCTATGTACTGACCAACTGTCATAACTCCTTGTGCGCAGTGGGGGGCACCATCAATGAGGACGACCATGTCTTCGGTCTGTCTGCCTGCAAGAAGTACGGCGGAATCTTCGTACCGCCCCATATTGCTGTCATCCACCAGTACATGCGTGAGATGATGGCCGGATGCGGCAAGATGATCCTGGGCTCTGACAGCCATACCCGCTACGGCGCCCTTGGAACCATGGCCATCGGTGAGGGCGGCGGTGAGCTGGTGAAGCAGCTGCTGCGTGATACCTATGACGTGAACTATCCGGGTGTGGTCGCCATCTACCTGGACGGAAAGCCGGCTCCCGGCGTAGGACCCCAGGATATAGCCCTGGCTATTATCGGTGCCGTCTACAAATGCGGCTATGTGAAGAACAAAGTCATGGAATTCGTGGGACCTGGCATCGCCTCCATGACCACAGACTTCCGCAATGGCATCGACGTCATGACTACAGAGACCACCTGCCTTTCCTCCATCTGGAAGACCGATGGGGATACGAAGGCATTTCTGGCTATGCATGGCAGAGGGGAAGAGTACAGGGAGCTGAATCCCGCCCAGGTCGCCTACTACGACGGAGTTGTGTATGTGGACATGAGCACCGTGAAGCCCATGATCGCCCTGCCCTTCCACCCCAGCAATACATATGAGATTGATGAGCTCAATGCCAATCTGGGTGATATCCTGCGCAGCGTTGAGGTAGAGGCCACCAGGGTGACCGGCAATCCGGACATTAACTTCTCCATGACTGACAAGATCGTGGACGGGAAGCTGAAGGTGACCCAGGGAATCATCGCCGGCTGTGCAGGCGGCAACTACACCAACGTCATGGAAGCAGCCCATATCCTTCAGGGCAGAAGCTGCGGAGCGGATGAATTCGCACTGTCTGTATATCCGTCCTCCCAGCCGGTATACATTGACCTGGTGAAGAAGGGAGCCATCGCGGATCTTATGGCAGCCGGTGCGGTGCTCAAGACCGCATTCTGCGGCCCCTGCTTCGGCGCCGGAGATACTCCGGCCAACAACGGCTTCTCCATCCGCCATACCACCCGCAACTTCCCCAACCGGGAAGGCTCCAAGCCAGGAGTGGGCCAGATGTCCGCAGTAGCCCTGATGGATGCACGTTCCATCGCGGCCACCGCAGCCAACGGCGGCGTACTGACACCGGCCACCGCGGTAGTGGATGATTACCAGGTTCCGGAATACCACTTTGACGATACGGTCTACAAGGCAAGGATCTACCAGGGCTACAAGAAGGGCGATGAGAATGCTTCCCTGGTCTATGGCCCCAATATCAAGGACTGGCCTGAGATGAGTCCCCTGACGGACAATATCCTCTTAAAGGTCTGCTCCAGGATCCTGGATCCGGTTACCACGACCGATGAGCTGATTCCCTCCGGTGAGACATCCTCCTACCGCTCCAATCCGCTGGGGCTGGCCGAGTTTACCCTTTCCAGAAGAGATCCGGAGTATGTAGGCAGAAGCAAGGAAGTGGACAGGATTGAGAAGGCACGTGTCAACGGACAATGCCCGGAAGAAGTCTGCCCGGAATTAAAGGAGGTATTTGACAAGATCCGTACCATTCCTGGCAATGAGGATGTCAAGGCATCTGAGACCGAGATCGGAAGCATGGTCTACGCAAGGAAACCCGGCGACGGTTCTGCCCGCGAGCAGGCGGCAAGCTGCCAGCGTGTCATCGGCGGTCTGGCCAATATCTGTACCGAGTATGCCACCAAGCGGTACCGCTCCAATGTAATGAACTGGGGCATGATCCCCTTCCAGATGAAGGGGGAGCCGGATGCTTTTGAAGTGGGAAGCTACATCTACGTACCAGGCATCCGCGGGGCTCTGGATGGAGACATGCAGGATATCAAAGCTTATGTGATCGGCAGCGATATAAAAGAGCTTCATCTCTATATCGCAGATATGACACCGGACGAGAAGAAAATTGTCAAGGCCGGATGTCTGATCAACTACAACAGGAACCGGTAAACCTTGTAACAGACCAGGGACTGTAACAGTTCAGATACCCCTTGAACTGTTACCAGAAACTTTCTGAACAGTTGCGTAACCTTTACGGATCCGACAGGGAACCTGTGACCAGCAAATAAAAACCTATACATCAAAAAAGACAATTTCTGCCATAGAATTACCATATTGTCTGGGTGACGCGGGAAACTGCGTCACCCGTTTGTCTGTGTATTCGTTACTGTTTACAGGGGGCATCTTTTTGTCCAGTTTTCCCCGCCCCATGAACTGTAACGTGCATTTTAACAGACATCCTTATTGAGAAATTATTGCTTGACCACGCCGGAATTATCTTTTAAAATGGAAATTGCAACAACATTTGTCCGAACCGCAAGGCGTATCTGTCCACCGCAGGCCAGCCGGTAAGGAAAACGATTAAAATTCACGACTGAAGGGAAAGTAATCACTGACCCCAGGTAGAAAGGAAGTAATGATGTACGATCCAAAATCAAAATGTGCTGATGACTTTATTAACCATGAGGAGATTTTAGACACCTTGTCCTACGCGAAGGAGAACTGCAGGAACCGGGAGCTGATTGACAGGATCCTTGACAAGGCCAGGGAGCGGAAGGGCTTAAGCCATAGGGAAGCGGCTGTTCTGCTGGACTGCGAACTGGAGGACAAGAACCAGGAGATCTACGCTCTTGCCGAACAGATTAAGAAGGACTTTTACGGCAACCGTATTGTAATGTTCGCCCCGCTTTATTTGTCCAATTACTGTGTGAATGGCTGTGTCTATTGTCCCTATCATGCGAAAAACAGGCACATTCCCAGAAAAAAACTGACCCAGGATGAGATCCGCCAGGAGGTCATCGCCCTGCAGGATATGGGCCATAAGAGGCTGGCCCTGGAGACCGGCGAGGATCCGGTGAACAATCCCATTGAATATGTCCTGGAAAGCATTAAAACAATTTATGGTATCCACCACAAGAATGGTGCCATCCGCCGTGTCAATGTGAATATTGCGGCTACCACGGTAGAGAATTACCGGAAGCTGAAGGAAGCCGGGATCGGCACCTACATTCTGTTCCAGGAGACTTATCACAAAGAAAGCTACTTAAAGCTTCATCCCACGGGACCAAAGCATGATTACAATTATCATACCGAGGCCATGGACCGCGCCATGGAGGGCGGCATTGATGATGTGGGCTGCGGTGTGCTGTTTGGTCTGGAGCTGTACCGCTATGAATTTGCCGGACTTCTGATGCATGCAGAGCATCTGGAAGCCGTATATGGGGTGGGGCCCCATACCATCAGTGTTCCCCGGATCCGACGGGCCGATGATATTGATCCGCAGGTATTTGATAATGGAATTGATGATGATACATTTGCCAGGATTGTAGCCTGCATCCGGGTGGCAGTTCCCTATACGGGCATGATTATTTCCACAAGGGAAAGCGAGGCGTGCAGGGAGCGGGTTCTTCATCTGGGTATTTCCCAGATTTCCGGCGGCTCCCGGACCAGTGTGGGCGGTTATGTGGAACCGGAGCCGGAGGAGGAATCCTCGGCCCAGTTTGAGGTCAGCGACCGCAGGTCCCTGGATGAAGTGGTTAACTGGCTCATGGGCATGGGGTATATTCCCAGCTTCTGTACAGCCTGCTACCGGGAGGGACGGACGGGAGACCGTTTTATGTCCTTGTGCAAGGCCGGCCAGATCCACAACTGCTGTCTGCCCAATGCACTGATGACCTTAAAGGAATATCTGCTGGATTATGCTTCTGAGGATACAAGAAGGAAAGGTCTTAAGCTGATTGACCAGGAGATTGGCAATATTCCAAAGGAAAACGTAAGGAGAATTGTGACGGACCATCTGGCTGAGATTGAAAAAGGCAACCGGGATTTCCGGTTTTAGTACATCGTAACAGTTCAAGGGGTATCTGAACTGTTATGATGTTTCAGGGTGACGGGGAGATCCCGTCACCTTTTTGTATTGACTTCCCAGTACCGGAAGTGGTAAAGTATCCATAATATCTTAACACAAAATTAACAAGAGGACAGAACACTATGAAACCAACCGGAATCGTCACAGACAGTCACAGCAGTATCGGAAAGGAAGAGGCACAGAGACTGGGGATCCTGGTGCTTCCGATGCCTTTTTACATTGATGATGAGTGTTTCTATGAGAATATTACCCTGACCAGGGAGATGTTTTTTGAACGCCTGGATTCGGGGGCCCACATCACCACCTCCCAGCCGGCTCCGGCGGATGTTACGGATATCTGGGACCAGGCTCTGGAAGAGTATGAGCAGATTCTGTATATTCCCATCAGCAGCGGTTTGAGCGGTTCCTGCCAGACAGCCAGGATGCTGGCTCGGGAGGCGCCATATGAGGGACGGGTCTTTGTGGTGGATAATGGCCGTGTGGCCACTCCCCAGCACCGGTCCGTGCTGGATGCCTGGGAAATGATCCAGGAAGGCTATGGGGCGGCCCAGATCCAGGCGGTTCTGGAGGAATACCGGGATAAGATGAATATCTATGTAGGGGTAGAGACCCTGGAGCATTTAAAGCGGGGCGGCAGGATCTCTGCAGCTACCGCAGCCATCGGTTCCATCCTGAAGATCAAGCCGGTTCTGGAATTCGATGTGGGAACTCTGGAGACCTACCGGAAATGCCGGGGGATGGAGAAAGCCAGAAAGACTATGGTGGAGGCAGTACGCCATGACTTTGCCACACGGTTCAGGGAATGGGTGGACAAAGGGAAAATTTATCTCCTGGCAGCTTCCAGTGCCGCAGACACTGTGACAGAGGGCTGGGTGGCGGAGATCCGGCAGGCATTTCCCGGCATGGAGGTCATGTGTGATGATCTGTCGCTGGGAGTTTCCTGCCATATTGGCCAGGGCGGGCTGGGGATCGGCTATTCCTGCCGGCCGGAGCGGCCGGTGCAGGCTTAAGAAGATGCTCAGACATGATGGGATTCCGGGAGTGAAGGTTCCGTCGCCGAAGACGGTTTGAAATCAGGTTTACAACAAAGGGGCTGTCGGGAAATAGCTCCCTGCCAGGGATATATCGGGCGATCCGTTGGATATCACCACAATATATCCTTGGCAGGAGCCATTTTCCGAAAGCCCCTTCGTTATGTTCCGGCGGGACGCTTATACGGTCCGGCATCCGTCAGAACACTTTATAATATTATTCCATTCCCAGCACGTTTTTAATGTTATTTTTATATACGTCCGCTTTGGCGCCATAGATGACCTGGACTCCGTCACTGACACTGACGACTCCATTGGCCCCGGTTTTGGACTTCCAGTCACTGTCGGACATGACCAGAGCCTTGTCTTTGACCTTGACTCTGAGGCGTGTGAAGCATGCATCCACATTCAGGATATTGTCAGCACCGCCCAGACCCTCGATAATGGTGGCCAGCATATCATCAGACACCTTTTTGCCGTTCATCTCCTGAACCGGAGCATCGTCGTCCTCACGTCCCGGAGTCTTGAAATCGAATTTCAGGATCATGAAGCGGAACGTAACATAGTAAAGCACGAAGAAGATGATGCCAAGGACAAAGATCCAGATCCAGTTGGAGCCCTTGTCCGCCTGCATGATGCCGTTGAAGATGGTGCTTAAGAACGGTCCGCCAAAGGAGCTGGGACCTGGCACATTGACCTTGAATATGTAGGTGAGCAGGTAGCACAAGCCCGCGAATCCGGCATGGATTACGAACAGAATCGGGGCTACAAACAAGAAGGAATACTCAATGGGTTCCGTGATACCGGTAAATACAGCTGGGATTACGGCGGCAATCAGCAGTGCCTTTACCTGCTGCTTTCTTTCCGGCTTTGCGGTCTGGTAGATGGCCAGGGCAGCGCCGGGCATACCAAACATGGCAAAGATGACCTTTCCGTTCATGACGAAACGGGAAATGTTGATGTCAAACATGGCATCCGGGGAGGCAAGCATGGCATTGTAGATATTGACCGCGCCTTCCACCACATTGCCGTCGATGGTCATGGAACCACCCAGGTTGGTGAAGAAGAAGGGGGTATAGATAAAGTGGTGCAGTCCGAAGGGCAGCAGGGCACGTTCAGACAGACCGTAGATCACACTTCCGGCAGCACCGGTGTTGTAGATGATCTCTCCCATAGCGGTGAGTCCGCCCTGGACCACCGGCCAGATAAAGGACATGACCAGACCAAGGGCAGAGCAGCCAAGCAGGGTTACCATAGGAACGAACTTGGTTCCGGAGAAGATGCCCAGCACCGGCGGAAGCTGGATGTTGTAGTATTTATTGTGCAGCCATGCAACAAGAAGTCCTACAAGAATGCCGCCGAATACACCTGTATCCAGGGATGCGATACCCATGACCATGGACTGTCCGGTGGTCATGGCAGAGGGATCCAGCTTGCCGAGACCCGTCAGAAGCACGTTCATCACATTGTTCATGGCCAGGAAGCCGATGACGCTGCACAGTGCGGCGATGCCCTTCTCCTTCTGGGCGTAGCCCACTGCTACAGACACAGCGAAAATGATGGGCAGATAGGAGTTGATGGTGTTGCCCATGGCCTTTAAGAGATTGAAGAACAAGGTCATATAGGGCGTGCCCAGAAAAGGAACCAGGGCCACCATGTTTTTGGTGGTAAAAGCAGATCCGATACCTACCAGGATACCTGCGATGGGCAGGATCATGACCGGGGTCATGAGAACCTTGCCTAATTTCTGAAACTGTGAAAATGATAACTTGTCTTTCATTTGTTACCCCCATAATCTATTCTTATTCTGTTGTATACACCATTCTTATAAGGGCAGCCGGCCAGGAGCAGGCTGCCCTGGTTTTGGCGGCTCCCCCGGGAGGGTCTGCCTTCAGGAATTCCGGGTCTATCTCAGCTCCGGCCAGTAGCCCTTGTTGGCTTCGATCATCTTATCCAGGATCTTGCGGGCCACCTTGGCGGAGGTCACGGTCTTGTTCATGGTGAATGCTTCCAGCGCCTTCTGGTAGGAATTCTCAAAGTAAGCATCCACGATCAGTTTCTCGGCGGCAAGCTGCTGCTGCATCATGCCCAGATGGAACTGGGGAATCTCTCCGATGACCACCGGTTCCGGTCCCCACTTGCGCAGATAGCAGGGAACCTCTACCATGGCATCGTTGGGAAGCGCCGGAATGGAACCATTGTTCTCCACGATCACCAGATAACGGTCTGCGTTGTTGTAAGCGATGGAACAGGCCACATCCACGATGAAATCACCAAATGCATTGAAGAGATTCAAGTTGACCTCATGGGTACCGCCGGACTCCTTGATCAGGCGCACCTGCTCATACATATCCTTTTCACGGCCGTCCATGACCATGTTGGCGCGGGTGTAGTTGATATCGCTGGTCTCTACACACTCCTTCGGATAGAGATAGTACTGGAGATAGGTGTTGGGAAGGAATTCTGGGAAGTCGGTGAGGATTTCCTTGAAGTTCTCCCAGGTATGTCTCCAGGAGGGATCGGAGTGGTGCTTGTCATGAGAAGCGGCCAGACCGAACTGCATGATCTTCTCCTTCAGTTCAGGCATACGGTCTGTACCGGTCTTGTCAAAAAGCTTTGTCCACCATCCGAAATGGTTCAGGCCGAAGTATACGGGATCCAGGTCATTGTATTTCTCCAGGCCCAGCATCTTGGCGAAGGACAGCATGATGGCTACGGGCATGTCGCAGATGTTCAGGATCTTGTAGTTATGATACTGGCGGCGGGTTGCCTCTGCAACGATGGCGGCAGGATTGGAGTAGTTGATGATCCATGCCTCCGGTGCATAGGTGCGGATGTCGTCAATGACCTTGAAGACGCCGGGAATGGAACGGAGTCCGTATGCCATGCCGCCGGGGCCGCAGGTCTCCTGACCCACCACACCGAATTCCAGGGAGATCTTCTCATCCTTTTCGCGCATTTTTAAGCCGCCCTGACGGATCTGGGCAAAGGCGAAATCAATATCCGTAAATGCCTTCTCCGGTTCCGTGGTAGTGAAGTAGATGCACTCTGGATCCAGCTTCGCGATCAGGGAGCCGCAGAGGGTGTCAACCAGCTCAAGCCGCTCCGGGTCAATATCATAAAGTACCAGCTTCTGGAGCGGGAAACGGTCCAGGTTGCCGATCAGACTCTGGATGATACCAGGTGTATGACTGGAGCCTCCGCCAACGATAACGACTTTAAAACCTTCCATAATAAATACCCCTTTCAAAAAAACCCACCAAATTTTTAAAATTTCAGTTTTTAACAGTTACCCGGTTTATTTTTGTTGCGCGCGCTTTTATAAACATCTATAATATAATTGTTTCCGTAACTTTTTGGAATACTTTTTGGAAGGATCGGAAGAATGTGCGGAATGTGGAATAATTTCATTTGATGAAAAAAATTTCACAATATTTTTGCCGGAATATGTATTTTATAGTGGAAATGTAATAGTCTGGCTGTCTGAAGTGCTGCAAAGATTTAAGGTTTTATAGGAGAAGTGCTATGGATTTTTACAAACGGATAGCAGAGAACGCCCATCTGCTGAACAAGGGGGATAACGAGATCCTGTCTTACTGTGTACGGAACAATCAGAGAATATCAGAAATGAAGGTGCAGGATGTGGCGGAGGAGCTTTATACGTCACCGGCCTCCATGATCCGGTTCTGTAAGAAGCTTGGCTTCAGCGGGTTCTCGGAATTTAAAGCCGCCCTGAAGCTGGAGCTTTTTCAGGCCCATGACAGTGGTGGGAAGGAGAACCGGTCGGTGGATTTCCTGAAGGATGTCCAGAAGACACTTCAGCTGGTCCAGGAAGAGACCATTGACCGGGTTCTGGGACTGATCCATACCAGCAGCCGGGTCGAGGTATATGCTATAGGAAGCAGCCGGATGGTGGCGGCGGAGCTGGTGAAGCGGCTGCAGATCATAGGAATAGCAGCTTTCTGCTATGATGACAGTTCCCTGATGAACATCAGCGCCAGACAGGCTACCGGTGATGTTCTGATCATCGCCATCTCCGCTTCCGGTGAGACCAGCCTGATGATCGCGGCTGCCAACACGGCTAAAAGCCGCGGCGCCACCATTGTCTCCGTGACGAATCTTGGCAGCAATACCTTAAGCGAGATGGCGGATGTGAATATCTATGCCAACTCTACCCACTTTGTGAAATCCGGCATTATGATCTATTCCCGGGTCCAGCTTCTGATGGTTTGTGAATATATCTTTTTCCGGTATCTGGAATCCTATGGGAACCAGGGAGAATGAGCTGGACAGGAGATTACCGTCCGGTATCCTCCACCAGCTGTTTCCTCTCCCAGTGTCCGGTCCGGTACCAGCCAAAAGAGATCAGGTAGTTGGCCAGCCAGCCTAAGGGTACGGCGTACCAGATCACCTGGATCCCGAAGATGGGGGAGCAGAGTCGGGCGATGACTACCCGGATGCTGAGATTCACCAGGTTGGCGATCATGTATACATTCACATCCCCGGCACCCCGCAGCACCCCGTCGGTGATGGCCTTGAAGCCGATGATGCACAGGAAAGTGCCGATGAACCGGAGGTAAGCAGCACCCGTGTCAAATGCTACCGAAGAGACGGCAGTATCCATGAACAGAGACAGGATCGGCCGGTAGAAGGCCTGACAGATCAGGAACAGGACTACTCCGAAGCCGATGATGATCTGGTATGCCACATGATACCCGTGCTTTACACGGTCCTTTTTCCCGGCTCCCAGGTTCTGGGCAGTGAAGGTAGAGACCGCATTGCCGGTGGCTATCATGGGGACGATGCCGATGGATTCCAGCCGCATACCTGCCGAATAGCCAGCCAGGGCAGAGGAGCCGAACTGGTTGACAGAGGACTGGGTCAGGAGCATGCCGATGCTGACGATGGACTGCTGCACGATGGATGGAACCGCAATCTTCACCCCGGCACAAAGCATATGCACGTCGAAAAGGGACGGGGCCTGGTCGGCCTTGTAGCTTCTCAGCTGGTACATCAGGATGGTGAAGGAGATGACAGCAGAGATTCCCTGGGCGATTACCGTGGCGATGGCTACTCCGGCCACGCCCATCCGGAAGTGGATGACCATGACCAGATCCAGGATCACATTCAGCACAGAGGAGAAGATCAGAAGCCCCAGGGGAATGCCGGATTTGCCCATGGCGTTGAAATTGGCCGCCAGCACGTTGTACATGAACATAAAGGGCAATCCGGTAAAATAGATCTGCAAATAGAGGATGGCATCCTCATAAATATTGTCCGGGGTCTGCAGGGCCAGCAGCACTGCCGGATTGTAGCAGAAGCCCACAACTGCCAGCAGGGTGCTGAGGGCTGCAAAGGTGATCAGGAAGGTGTAGACAGAGGTCTTCATCTCCCGGTATTTCCCGGCTCCCAGGTACTGGCTGGTAAGGACGGAAGCACCGATCCCTCCGCCGATGGCGATCATGATGAAGACATTGGTGAAGGAATAGGAGGCGCCTACGGCGGCCAGGGCATTCTCCCCTACGAACCGGCCTACGATTACCGAGTCTGCCATGTTGTAAAACTGCTGGAACAGGTTTCCCAGGATCATGGGAAGTGCGAAGAAAAAGAGGGCGCGGCCAGGGGCCTGGGTGAGTAATTTTTGTTTTTTATCCATGATGTTATGCTCCTTGTCGTAACAGTGTCCCGCTGCCCGGGAGGGGGCAGATGGGCATATTTAGGAATTGTAGCACGAAATGAGGGCAGAGTAAAGGGTGGGATTGAAAGGAGAATATCTGTATGACTGAGATGAAAACAGTGGAAATGATTGAGCAGGAGGCCTATGAGTCCGCCAGAGAGTTACTTGAAAAGATTAATCTGAAGCCGGGGAGTGTGCTGGTGGTGGGGTGTTCTACCAGTGAGGTGGCAGGCTCCCGGATCGGCAGTGACTCCAGGCCGGAGCTGGGGGAAAAACTGGTGGAGGGGATCCGTCGGGCGGCAGGGGAGAAGGGCGTATATGTGGCAGCCCAGTGCTGCGAGCATCTGAACCGTGCCGTGATCCTGGAGCAGAAGGCGGCGGAGCTGTATGGCTGGGAGGAAGTCAATGTGGTGCCCCAGCCCAAGGCAGGAGGTTCCTTTGCCACGGCCCTCTATAAGCGGTTGAAGGCCCCGGTGGCTGTGGAACGGATCCGGGCCCATGCCGGGATGGATATCGGAGATACCATCATCGGGATGCATCTGAAGGAGGTGGCAGTGCCGGTGCGGATCTCGAAAAAGACCATCGGGGAAGCCCATCTGGTCTGCGCCAGAACCAGGCCCAAATTCATCGGCGGGGTGCGGGCAGTCTATGATGAGGAGAAGCTGTAGGCAGCGAAGTGGTAAAATATCAAAGAAATATTATAAAAACAATAAGGAGACTTGTCTATGTCAACATTGGAAAAAGCAATAGGATTACTGCAGAAAATGCCGGAACACAAGTTAGAGGCAGCATACATGTATATACGCTTTATCTATTCCCAGACAGACAGAGACGAGACTGTTTATACTCCCCCAAAAGCGGCAGATTCCTTAAAAAAGAGGCAAAAAGGATTCCAGGGGCTTATGACATTTGCCGGAACATTGCCGGAGGATTTCGATTATGAGAGAGAATTAGAGGAGGCGAGGGAGGCTAAATATGCTCGTTTTATTTGACACAAATATTGTACTGGATGTGCTGGAAAAGCGGTCTCCCTTTTATGATGCATCTAAATCAGCGCTTGAGAAATGTGTTTCTGGTGAAGTCACAGGCTATATTGCACTGCATTCTGTATCAAACATATTTTATATTTTAAGAAAATGCTATACTGAGGCGGACAGAAGAAAGCTTCTCCTTGATCTGCTTGATTTGTTGCAAATAGCAGGTGCTGACCATGAAAGTGTCAGGAATGCTTTACAAAGAGAAGATTTTTCTGACTTTGAGGACGGCTTACAAGATGAATGCGCAAAACAGGTTCATGCCGACTACATTGTAACTCGAAATATGAAAGATTTTTCCGTGTCAGATATACCTGCCGTTATGCCGGAGGACTTGCTTAAAATCCTTGCAAATGAATGAGTAACATAAGAATGTATCTTCGGGATGCATCTTTCATGCAGGCGTCCCCATATCTCCAAACTGTTCCTTCACAGCTCTGATGAAGAGCTGGTCTGCCTTTGAGAGAAAGCCGTTGTCCAGGGAGGCAATACAGAGATCCCAGAAGGCGCCATACTTCTCATCTATACATAGAAGGGCCGGACTGTATTCCGGGGAAGCGATGCGGGAATACTGGAGGGGGACCAGGGTGATGCCAAGCCCCTGGGCGGCCAGAAGCTGGGCGGTTTCAAAATTTTTCAGAGTCAGGGGTATATCCGGCTGGCTGATGCCGGCCCTGGTCAGGACCGCATCGGTGATCTGCCGGATCCGCTGTTCCCGGCGCAGCATCAGAAACGGCTCCTGCTTTAACAGCTTTAAGTCTAAGACCGGGTAGGGATAGCCCGGTTTTTCTATGGCCTTCCTGATAAGGGCATGGTCCGGGGCAATGGCAATGACGAATGGATCCCGCCCCAGGATGTCGTAGTGAATCAGGGTCTGGGGCTGCTCTCTGGGAGCGTGCATAATAGCAAAGTCAATCTCGCCGCTGATAATCATCTGCTCCAGACGGGTGGAGCTTTCCTCGTGGATATAGACTTCGATATAGGAACAGATCCGTTTGTATTCAGGGAGAACCCTGGCCAGGATCAGGGTGCCCAGATGGTTGGTGATTCCTACATGGATCCGTCCGGTGCGCAGATTGTTGATATCGCTGATTTCCAGCTCAAAGTCTTCATACATTTTCAGAATCTGTGTGGCCATATGACAGTAACGCTCTCCTGCATAGGTGGGAACCAGCCCGCTGTTGGTGCGGGTGAAGAGTGGGGTGCCAAGCCCTTCCTCGATCCGCTGGACAGACTGGCTTAAGGATGGCTGGGCGATAAAAAGTTTGCGGGCAGCCTTTGAGATGCTTTTTTCTTCGGCTATGGTCTTGATGTAGAGAAGTTCTTTGCTGGTCATGAGGACTCCTTTCTGCAAGAGTTGCTGTTTTGGGGGATCTGGACTGTTTGACCTGCAAAAAGTATATCATAAAATTTTGGAATAGTCATCATTGACGAAATGGTGTGTTAAGAGTATACTGAACACTTGGTAATCGTTTTGGCGCCAAAAACCGTCACACAAAATCAGGCACGGCGGGAATCCGGGAGTGCATCAGATCAATTTGGAGGAATATCATGGGGGATATACAGGAAGATAAGACAGACGGGAAGTCCTGGTACCGCAGGGGGATGCGGGACGGGATCCCCATTGGACTTGGATATTTTGCCGTATCTTTTACACTGGGGATTGCGGCGAAGAAGGCGGGACTTAGCGCACTGCAGGCCTCAGTCATGTCTGCGACTATGCTGGCATCTGCGGGGCAGTTTGCGGCGATCAATATGATCGTATCCGGTGCAGGCTTTATTGAGATGGTGATGACACAGATCGTGGTGAATCTGCGGTACCTGCTGATGTCAAGCGCTTTGTCCCAGAAGGTCCGGAGGGATAAGCCATTTCTCCACCGGTTTCTCATGTCCTATGGGGTGACGGATGAGGTTTTCGGAATATCCGTGGCAGTTCGGGGAAAGCTTCATCCGGCTTATATGTATGGGGCAGTGACTACAGCAGCTCCGGGGTGGGTGCTTGGGACATTTTTTGGAGCCGTTTTGGGGATGATCCTTCCGGCGCGGGTCATGAGTGCCCTGAATGTGGCACTCTACGGAATGTTCCTGGCAGTGGTGATCCCACCGTCCAGAAAGAGCCGTATTATCGCCGGAGTGGTGGTGGTCTCCATGGCGGCCAGTACAGCCTTTACAGTACTGCCGGGGCTGAGACAGATTTCATCAGGCTTCCAGATGATGATCCTGACGATCCTGGTGGCAGGTGGGGCTGCTGTCTTATTCCCGGTGAAAGAGGAGGCATAGAAAGAAGATGGAAAAAGATATCTGGCTGAGCCTGCTGGTGATGGCAGGCACCTTGTACGCGGTCCGCGCCCTGCCGCTGACCATGCTCCGGAAGGAGATCAGGAGTACTTTTATCCGTTCCTTTTTGTATTACGTACCCTATGTCAGCCTCTCCGTGATGACCTTTCCGGCCATTCTTTCAGCTACCAGCTCCTTTTACTCGGCCCTGGCCGGGTTTGCGGCGGCGGTAGTGCTGGCGTGGGTTGACGGGAATCTGTTCCGTGTGTCCCTGGGAGGATGTGCGGCAGTGTTTGTGGTGGAGCTGCTTATGGAAGTCGTGCATTAAAAGGAGTAAGGGGGAGGTCTGCCTGGTCAGTGCAGGTAACAGTTCAGACACCGCCTGGACTGTTACATATGTTAATCGTTTGGCGATTATATATTCATGCAGGGTATTGTGAAAAAAAGAATGGTGTGATATAATTAAAGCCAGAAAACGGCAGGAACAGAAATACCGGGATGTTATGAAAAGCCTGACAGCCATGGAGGATGGAAATACAGCCTACCTGCTTCTGGGCATCGAAAACCAGAGTGAAACCAGTTATGCCATGCCGGTGCGGAACATGCTCTACGACGCCATGCACTATACGAAGCAGGTGCAGGAGGCGGCCAGAAGCCACTGGAAAGCAAAGGACTCAAAGGGACGCGGGAGAGGGGAGTTCCTGTCCGGCTTTTACAGAGAGGACCGTCTTCTTCCAGTTATCACCCTGGTGATCTTCTGGTCACCCGATGCCTGGGACGGTCCCACATCCCTCCATGAGATGCTCCATGTGCAGGATGACCGGGTCCTGTCCCTGGCCCAGGACTACCGGATCCATCTGA
Source organism: uncultured Lachnospiraceae bacterium (assembly GCA_910577655.1). Classification (GTDB taxonomy): domain Bacteria; phylum Bacillota; class Clostridia; order Lachnospirales; family Lachnospiraceae; genus Brotaphodocola. The sequence continues at coordinate 33,095 of CAJTOW010000030.1, forward strand.
TTGCCCCATTCGGGCTGTCGGACCAGGAGCTGGATAAATTCCGCACATCCCTGCGGGAGGTTCTTGCCCTGATCAAGTATGCCAATGACAAGGAAGGGATGATCCGGACGATCCAGGATAATGGCCATAAACTGAGGCGGGAAGAGATCGATGTATTAGACCGCTGTATCAATATGAAGCTGGAACTGAAAGAAGGAGAGGAGGAACTTGAATTGTGTAAGGCATGGGAAGATATGAAGAAGGAAGTGGCCGAGGAAACCGCAAAACGGATAGAGGCGGAGAACTGTAAGGCGTGGGAAGATATGAAGAAGGAAGTGACCGAGGAAACCGCAAAACGGATAGAGGCGGAGAATTCTAAGGCATGGGAAGATATGAAGAAGGAAGTGACTGAAGAAACTGCAAAGCGTGTAGAGGCAGAGGCGAAAGAGTCTACATTATTGGAGAATCTCAGGACTATGATGGAAACACTCCATCTTTCAGCAGATCAGGCAATGGCAGCATTAAAGGTGCCAGAATCGAAACGTCCCACATTTTCTGCTATGCTGTAATTATAAAAATTGCAATAAAAACCGTGACGGTAAAAGAGAAAATCAAAAGTATTAGTGAAGGCTACAGAGGAAGGCGTAAAAAATCTTATGCAAAAATAAACTGGAAAATTCCATAAAACAGCAAGTAGGCTATCTGGTGATTGACAATCTGAAACCAGGTGGCCTTTTTGTGTTTCAGGATATTTCGCCAGAGTAAATGGTCTCCTTCACGTAAATTTCTTTGTAAAACCTTAATCCGTAAAACTTATTAACCCAATTTCTGGCGTATACCCGATAAATACTGGGTGTAACACGGTTTCATTTCCGGTTTTTGATTTCACCCAATGGGTGAAGATAAAAATATATGAAATCCTTATATTTTCTATGTTTTTCGTACCTCATATAGTATAACCTGAATCCGTGAAATTGGTTGTTTTATGAAGCCAATCCTAAATCTGATTGGCT
>CAJTOW010000031.1 GCA_910577655.1 uncultured Lachnospiraceae bacterium
AATCAGGGTTGCTGTGTGCCAGTGGCACACGTTTAGCAACGACCGAAGCGGAGCGTAGAGCCAAATGCGCCCACCAGTACTTTCATTCACTGGTGGCGCGTCCCCTGCTGGGCGCATGAAGGTTTACTTGCTGCTTGTCTGTTGTAGCAGTTTCAGGGGGGGACTGTTACGTCAGACGGGCATCTTCCTGCCCCCGGAAAGCACCGGGGACAAGAAGCATCGGGCGTCCGCCCGATGTCAAATGTTTCACAAGAAAAAGTGCTTATAAGGAACCGTATTGACAACCGGATGATTGATTCCATGGAAGTGGCATCCGTCCTCTCCATAGCAGGTGCCGTGATCGGAACAGCAGATGACAAAGGCGCCGCCCCGCATGTGCTTCCATTCATCAAAGAGCCGCCCAAGCTCCCCGTCCACATACCGGAGGGCCGCTTTATGGCTGTCCAGGCTGTCATGTTCTGCGCCGTCCAGGTAGAAATAATTGGGGTAATGGATGGCATCCACATTCAGGTAGAGGAAAATGCGCTTCTGCGGGTCTGCCGGGGCAAGCTTTTTCAGAATAAAATCCACCTGGTTGCGGGTGCTGTCCTTTACCGGGCACCCGAAAGAAGGGTTCCAGTAGCTTTTCTGGAAATAGCCGGGAAATACCTTTCCCATGTCCGAGCGTTTGTCAAAGAAGGCCACACCGCCTACGCACCAGGTATCATATCCTTCCTGGGCAAGGCCATCCATGACAGTACTCCCTGAGAAGCAGTAGGCGCTTTCAGGGCCTTTCTTCCCAAGACCAATCCCTTTTGGAAAGAAGAGAAGCTCCTGATCCGCAATGTGCTTTGCATCAAAGGGAGCGGGTAAAAAGCCGGAGAACATGGAGTGGTGGGAAGGCCAGGTAAAATTGCCGGGAGCCTGGCGTTTCTCCCAGGGGCCATACTGGTTCAGCACCGGGGTGGTACCGGCGGATTCCTCCTGGATGGCAGCGTCGTAGCGCAGGGTGTCCAGGCAGATCAGAAGAATATCCTGGCTTCCCACGATCTGGTTCATATTCACAGAGGGCTTCTTTTGTTTCTGGGCAGCGGCCAGCATGTGGAAGGGGACGTCTCCGGCTGCGGGTTTTTCTGTGATTTGGGAAGAAATGTCACCAGGTGCGGCAGATGGCTCTGCAGCCTGGGAAGTGATATTCCCGATGGCAGTATGTTCTGTGGTTTGGGAAGGAACGTCACCAGGTGCAGCAGATTCTGCGGCCTGGGAAGGCACATTCCCGCCGGCAGTATATTCTGGTGTCTGGGAGGCCGTGTTCCCGACAGCGTATGGTTCTGCATTCCGCTTGATCATGATTTTATGTTACTCCTCCTTCAGCCACCGTTTCATGATCTTTGTCTGGTGACTGTATATATGATTTTCATGGTAAATATCCTGATAGATCAGATCTCCCTGGGCATTCATCTCAATAATTCTTGGCCTTAAGCTTCCCTTTTCCAGCAGGATGTCGATTCCTGCGCCGGTCAGGGTGGGATAGCAATTGATGGCGGCGCGGCATAGGCTGTGGACTTGTGACAGTGTGTGCTCAGAGAGTCCCAGCGCAGCCAGGTCCAGAGGATGGTTGTTTAAGTGCAGATTGGTGATGGGGCCGTGGGAAAGTCTGGCCAGACTATAGTCCGGCTCGCCCTCTTGTATCACCACCCGCAGATCATAGGGCATACCATGAAACTTTGCCTTGGCATACCACCGCTCTACAATGCAGTTCAGTGCCAGAAGCCGGTTAAGAAGCCGGCGGATCTGGCAGGGATCTGAGTAGTGGGACAGGTTTCTGGTATTGGCCAGACCCCCATCCTCTGTTTCCGCCGCACAGGTATAAAGGGCCATCCGACCGGTTCTTGGCTGGAAACGGAAGGCCGCTACACCGGCAGCTCCGGAACCATAGACGGGTTTGATAAATACCTGGTGGACATGCTGCTGTTCCATAGCTGCTACCAGCTGATCTGTATTGCTGATGAAGTGGTCCGGCAGAGTCAATACATCTGTCACCAGAAGTCCGGCTTGTCTCAGCCGTTCCTTGCACCCCTGCTTGTCTAACAGTGCCAGAATCTCCCGCGGATGATTGAAAAAAGTGATGGGGCGTTTCTCTGCCATATATGCCAGGGTTTCCAGAGCCTGCCGGTAGTCCCGGACCAGACCCGTCAGTTCTCCCAGGGTACAGCTGTCCCAGAGAGGCGGATCAATCTTGATATATAGCTCCCCCTCAGGCAGATGCTCCTGCCAGTCTTTCCACTCCACAAGGAGAACAGGCAGCCTGGATGCTTCTGCTGCCTGTTCCAGATAGATGGTTCGTTTGGTTCCGGGATTCCCAAGGAGGACCACGTGCCTGCGCATTATTCGGTCATCATGGGAGTCATATAGATCTGCCCACGGTAGCTGTCCGGTTTGTTCCGTTCGGATACATCTACTTCCATGGGAAGCTTTGCCAGCTTCTGCTCCATTTCCTCGGACAGATAGTGGTAGTGGAGATCCAGCTTTTTCAGATTCCCATAGTAGGGGAGCTTCTCCAGAAGCAGGGCGCCTCCCTTGTCGGTCAGGGTGCCCATGGACAGGTCCAGGGTGTGAAGCTGGTCTATGAAACGGCTGTGTAAAACGATCTCTGCCACCTCATCCTGGATCTCGCTGTCTGCCAGTCCCAGATATTCCAGATTGGGAAAATCTGCCTTGTCCAGAAGCCTCCGGATGGTGTCTCCATTTCCATCGAAGCCATAGTCCTCTATGCCGATGTATAGCATCAGCTTCTTCAGGCTGGGCAGGTGTGCATCCTGTATAGACTGGACCACGTATTCCGGGAGACCGCCGCAGATGATTTCCAGGGATTCCAGATTCTCGTGGCTGATCTGGCCCAGCTCTAAGTCGGTGCTGCCCATAATGGTCAGTTCTTTCAGCTGGGGCATGGCGGCCCACAGGCAGCTGTAGTTGCCCTGGATGATCCAGGATACCTCGCATTCTTCGTAATCCATATTGCCGATGAACAGCTTTGTGATGTGGGAGAACTGGTCTGCATGCTCCACGATTCCGTCGATGATCTCCTGACAGCCGTCCTCGTAGGCGGAGCCCCAGCTTCCGATCACCAGATAATCCAGTTTTGCAAAATCCGGATCTGCCAGAATATCCTCCACCATGGTGTCTGGACCCTTGCCGTTCTCATATTCCCCATAGTCGTAAGTATAGGTTTTGGAATGCTCGTCATTGATCTCTCTGTAACTCATGAAAACACCTCCTGGTAAAATGATTTTTTGTTTTTATATTATCATAGGTGTATGACTTTCGCAAGTAAGTTACTGTTCAGGGGGCATCTTCTTATCCGATTTGCCGCCGGTCTGAAGTGTTACGTCTAAAACAAAATCCATTACTCCATTGACATAAAAAATATTTCGCTTATAATACTATATAAGGAAAGCTTGTCTTTCCGGAACTGGATAATAGGCTAATACTTAGAACAGATATACTTGGCGGTCAGCAGACAGCACCTTGGAAGTCAGCATGGAGATCAGGCAGAGAGAGGGTATATAGCACGATGGTGTTATTACGCTCTCTTTCATTATGAAGACTGGCAGGAAGCAGGTTGTGGGGGATTCTATTTTGCAGATGAGTAACAGTTCAAGGGGTATCTGAACTGTTACGTAGATGAAGCAGGCAGTGTGAGTTTGTTTGTAGAGGAAGACAGGAACAGGTTATGAAATTTATTGAGACAGATACCAGGAGGAAGGTTATGAAGACCAATTATTATCTGATTGACACGGAGAATGTGGGTGACAGATGGATGGATTTTATTGATGAGATGCAGGAAGAGGATGTTCTCGTAGTGTTCTACAGCAGGAATCATTCCAAGATGCTGGAGGAGACCTACTTAAAGCAGCGTTATAATAAGAAGATCCGGTGGATCGAATGCCTGACCGGGAGCAATGCCCTGGATCACCAGCTTATGGGCGTGCTGTCTTATCTTGTGGCAACCTACACCGATGCCACCTATTCGATCTGCTCCAATGATAAGGATTATCAGAATGTTATTGATTTCTGGGAGCAGCGGGGGGTGGAGATCGGTACTGTGGGATTCGACACCAGCAGAAAGGGCTGCCGGTGGCACAAGATCGAGCTTGCAGAGGAGCAGTCCGGACAGAGCGAGGGAAGAAAGCCTATATCAGAAGGAGCAGCCGGAAATGAACATGGGATTCCCTTCAGGATGTTGGAAGGAGGATCGGGAAACAGTCAGAGCGGGCAGGGAAAGGCCCTGGACAAAGTGGTCGAAGACAGTCCGGTCAGCCAGGTGAAAGGGGCAGGAAGTGGCCGGACAGCCCGGATACGGGCAGCAGCCGCGGCTTCGGAGAAGCGGGCTGGACAAATCCTGCGGGAAAAGGTGCCGGATGAAAATACAGAAGATATCCAGGAGCTGTCGCAGGCAGCCAAGACGATCGACAATATGACAGAGGAGCAGATCGTGGCTGAGATTGCCCGTTCTATACCTGTATCCAATCTGGGGAACTGGTATACAGTACTGGTTTCTCTGCTGGGTCAGGACACCGGCCTGGAATATTACCGGAAGCTGAAGAAAGATGAGGCCTGGAGAGCCGAGCTGTCCCGGTACCTCTTAAAGGACGCTCATGAGAGAAATGTCTATCTGATCGCCCTGCTCTACAAGTACCACCATCTGGATGCCGCCAAGGCAGCGGAAGCCTACAAGCTGGTCAATGCCCATAACCGGAAGAATAAGAAGGCGATCCATGCGGATTTTGAAAAGCATTTCGGCAAAAAGACAGAGGAACAGAACCGTTATTATAAGGTAGTGAAACCGGTAGTGGATGTGTTGAAAGGGAAATGAAGGATCCTGCTGCTGACAACAGGAGCAGTGGCTTTGGGCGTGATTGGCTTTGGGTTTCAGATATCTCTGCAAGGGACGTCTTCGGGACCCACACCATGTTTTGGGGCAGGTCAGAGGCGGCTCTTGGGATATCTGGCCAAATTCACTTGACGCCGCCCGCTGTGCTCCGTTCATTTGGAATATAAAAAGAACACACGGTAGCAGTCTGGCCTGTATAAAGGTCAGGCTGTATCCGTGTGTCCTTTTGCTTCTGATTCATCCGCCCAACGTCACATCCTGTTTCTTGTACCACTCCAGGGCCTGAAGGAAATCCTCGTCAGTATAGTCCGGCCACAGATGATCTGCCACATAGAAATCCGCATAGACTGACTGGATGGGCAGAAAACCGGAGAGTCTGCGCATGCCGCCCCACCGGATGATCAGATCGATCCGGGAGATATCCCTGGAATAGGGCTGGCCGTCCTGGCGGATGTGGGACAGATCCCATTTCCATCCATAGTTTACCAGGAAATTCACCCGTATTCCGCCGCCGTGTATGGGGGTTCTCTCAGTATACTGGTACAGCTCTTGGGGGAAGCAGGGGGAGCTGCTGTCACCGATGACCAGAAGATCCGCGCCCTCGCAGGTCAGCATATCCACAGCTTCCACGCAGGCTTTTCGAAAGGCCTGGAACTGTTCCGGCGGTCGCTTGCAGTTGTCAACAGTAAATCCGTAGTATGTGATTTCCCGGATTCCCTGGGCCCTGGCCAGCCGCAGCAGCTGCATACCAGGAGCCAGCCCGTAAGCGTAGCCGTCCTGTTTTTTCATTCCTCTTGCCTCAGCCCAGCGGCGGTTGCCGTCTGGGATGATGCCGATATGTTCCGGTCTGTGTTTTCCCATGATATTCACCTCATGGAAAGTATTGACAGATTTTACGGTTTTTAGCCAGAAAGTCAGCCATTGACCGGATTCTCCATTTCCGTTTCCAGAAAATACAGCAAATAGCATACAGCCAGCAGATCCGCACTGCCTCCTGGAGACAGATTCTTCTCTATGAATGCCTGGTCCAGCTCTCGAAGTGTCTGCTGATCCGGAAATGGCTTCTGCTCCAGCAGCTCTCTGATCCGGGAGCAGGTTTCCTGCTGGATGGAAAGGCTGCTTCTGGCTATCAGGTTTGTATCGGTAGCAGCTGTCATCAGGGCCAGAAGAGCAGCACACCCGGCATCATTTAAGGAATATCCCTGGGCGATACCGGCACGCAGAACAGGCAGGCCCACGTCCAGGACTGCCGGAAGTCCGGCCTCCATCTGTCCCCGGACACCGCTGATTCCGTGTTCCAGGTACAGCTTCTGACCGGTTGTATGGGCATTCTCCCTGGTGAGTCCGGCAAAGTCTGAGGCTACCAGCCCCTTTGTCATGGCGGCGCATTCCTGAAGGATGGCATCGGGCAGTCTCCACTGCCTTCGCGGCAGCCGGCCCAGGGCAGCACAGAGGATGCCCATGGAAAAGATGGCCCCTTTGTGGGTATTGACTCCATGGGTGGCAGCCAGCATATCTGCTTCCGCCTTCTGTCCCATAGGGCGCAGAGCCTGGAATGTCTCTGGGGCAGCCATGGACGCGGTCTGCCGCCCGGTCCGGGCGCAGGCTTCGAAGTAAGGCCACAGTGCGCTGGCACTGTCCAGAAAGGTATAAAAGTCCATATCCCTATGGCTGCCGCTGTTGCTGCGGTCCACCAGACCAGGCTTGGGGGTGGTGGTTACCTCATAGAGCAGGGCACGGCAGGCCAGTCGGGCGATGTTCTGGGCGTCGGATTCCGCCAGGGCATCAGCAAGGATCTGGGAGGTCTGTTCCTGAAGCTCTTCAACAGAATGGGTCCGGCTGCGGGCGCATGCCCTGGCAGGGGCATCGCAGATCAGGCAGCGGCGCGGGGGCAGCCCCAGGTCGGTACGGTCTGACTTGGCCCCATCAGAGGCCAGCACATCCATGTCAAAAAGCCTTCCCACCCTGGATCCATCCTCAATGGCAGTGGTGATGGCCTTGATGAGACAGGGAGGGCGGTCAATGACATAGTAGGCCTCATTTCCTGTGGGCTCGTCCCATTCTTCATAGTGGAGCCAGTCTATATTCATGGAGTAAAGCCGCTCCTTCAGCCAGCGGTTTCCCAGAAGAAAGCCGCCACGGATCAGGGAATTGTTCTTGACGGGGCCGGCGATATTCATGGTGAAACAGACCAGGGTAGCCTGGTAGCGGGACAAAAGCATCTGCTGCCGGAATGCCCGGCGCTCCCTGGCATCGAGCATTTCCGATAGGGTGACAGGCTGGTTCATGGGTAAGGGGTCCTCCTGACGATATTTTAAACGGTTGTGTATTTATCATAACAATTCAAACGGGCGGCAAACCGGATAAGAAAGTATGTTGCAAACATGCTTTTGTCTGCATAGGCGCTTTCCTGTCTGATTTGATATCGGGCTGATGTCCGGGGCTTCATGTCCCTGGTGTTTTTCGGAGGCAGGAAGATGGCCCGTCTGAACGGTTACTATTTATTTATCATACAATAAATGGGGCGTGAAAACAAGAAGATGTAAATATCATGGATGCTTTATCTAAAGGGTTGCTGTTCACGGGGGAAAAGACTCATACAAGAAAGAAAAAATGCATATCCCTTTACTGGATACGCACTTTTCACGCTTTCAATCGCTTATTTTCAAAGCTCCCGGCCGGACTCGAACCGGCGACCCACGCATTACGAATGCGTTGCGCTACCAACTGCGCTACGGAAGCAGTGCTGGAGTGTGCCTGAAAATCATGTACACTACGGCATATAAAATGCTTTGGACATTCATCCAAAGCACTTAATGACCTCGCCGGGAATCGAACCCGGGTTTACGCCGTGAGAGGGCGTCGTCTTAGCCGCTTGACCACGAGGCCATATGAAAAAGTAACGATCGAGGCGACAAGATTCGAACTTGCGGCCTCTGCGTCCCGAACGCAGCGCTCTACCAAACTGAGCCACGCCTCGAAGCGAACTCCTATATAATATCACCTTTTTGAGAAAAATGCAAGTAAAAAAATAAAAATTATCGAAAAAATATACTTCACAATTTCATCACATTACCAACAAATCCCAAACACAATTATTCCATATAATAGGGGAAAATTCAGAAGGGAAAATCAGGAGGTACAAAGAATGACCCAGGAAGTATTTAAGCGCTACGAGAAAAAATACAGACTTTCATTAGAACAATACCAGGAACTGATCAGCCGGATTATCACCAGACTCCAGCCTGACCAGTATGGAAAATATAGTATCTGCAACATTTATTTTGATTCCAGAGATTACCGTATGATCCGCACATCCCTGGAAAAGCCGGTTTATAAGGAGAAGATCCGCCTGCGGGGCTATGGGCAGCCGGGGCAGAAGGATCAGGTTTTTTTGGAACTGAAAAAGAAGTTTGACGGCGTGGTTTACAAGCGCAGGATTCCCATGAGTCTGTCTGAGGCCAGGAAATATCTCTATTATGGGATCCGGCCCAGGCAGCACAGTCAGGTCCTGGATGAGATCGATTATGCCGTTGATTTCTATCAGGCACGGCCGGCCGTGTATCTGTCCTACGATCGGATCGCGTTTTCCGGGAAGGAGGATCCGGAGCTGCGGGTGACCTTTGATATGAATATCCGGGCCAGGGATTACAGTCTTGAGCTGGACAAAGGCGCCTTTGGCGTCCCCCTTCTGGGGAAAAGGGAGCTTCTGATGGAAGTAAAGATTCCGGGAGCCATGCCGCTCTGGATGAGTCAGGCCCTGGCAGAGCTTGCCATCTACCCGGTCTCATATTCCAAATACGGAACCTTTTATCAGGAATACATAGCTGACAGAATGATAGAACAAGGAGGAAAGATCTGTGCTTAACAGTATTTTGAACAATGGTACCGCAGCCAGTGTTTCCATAGAGGAATGTCTGGTCTGTATGGCAGTATCCCTGATTCTGGGCGTGGCTCTGGCCTGGATCCACGCATACAGAAACCGAGTTTCGAAGAATTTTCTCATCACACTGGTATCTTTGCCAGCGGTGGTCCAGATGGTGATCATGATGGTAAATGGGAACCTGGGAACCGGCGTGGCGGTTATGGGTGCTTTCAGTCTGGTACGTTTCCGCTCCGCGCCGGGGAACGCCAGGGAGATCAGCAGTATCTTCGCCGCTATGGCTGTGGGTCTGGCGGCAGGCATGGGTTATATCGGTGCGGCTGTGATGATGACTGCGGTAGTGGGGATCGTGACCATGGCGGTATTGCAGATGCCAGATGGAGACGCTACGGCAAAGCGGGAGCTGAAGGTGACAATACCGGAGAATCTTGACTATTCGGGGATTTTCGATGATCTGTTCCAGCGGTATACAGACGGAGCAAAGCTGCTGCGGGTACGCACTGTCAATATGGGGAGTCTTTATGAGCTTCAGTATCATATAGCCATGAAGGATGTGCGGGCGGAGAAGGAATTTCTCGATCAGATCCGCTGCCGCAATGGCAACCTGGGCCTGGTCTGCGGCAGGATTCCCAGCGACCGGGAAGAGTTATAGCTGATAAAAATGAAATGGAGGATAATGATGAAACTACATATAAAAGAGTGGAAAATGCTGCTCCTTGCATCAGGTGTTACCGTGATGGCATTGACCGGCTGCGGCAGCAGTCCGTCTTCTGCCCAGCCCGGAAGCCAGACAGAACAGAGTATTTCGGGAAACGGAAACCAGACAGACGGACAATCCCCGGATCAGGGAGCAGGAGCTGCAGGAGGAGCCGGTGGCACGGCCACCCAGGTAAAGACCGGAACCGTCACGGTGACCCTGGCCGGCGGAGTCCGGCGCAGTATTACTTATAAGGAAGAGGATCTGGATGGAGAGTGGGATGAAGGGCCCGCAGTCCGGATTCTCCTGGAGGACGGAGGAATCCAGGTGGAGGGATCAGGCGCGGCTGTCAATGGGAATGTAGTGACTATCCAGAAATCGGGAACTTATGTGGTATCCGGTTCCTTGTCTGACGGGCAGATATGTATTGACGCGGACAAGGATACCGTCCATCTGGTTCTGGACGGAGTGACAATGGCAAACAGCACTACAGCTCCCATCTACCGGGACGGAAAAGGCAAGACAATTCTGACTCTGGCCGCCGGAAGCAGAAATGTGATTGAGGACGGCACCGCCTACCAGTATGCAGAGGCTGGTCAGGACGAACCGGATGCGCCCTTATTCTTTAAGGGAGATCTGACCATCAATGGCTCCGGAGAGCTGGAGGTGGCTGGTAATTACCAGTGTGGGATCCGCAGCAAGGAGAATCTGCTGGTTGCGTCTGGCACGATACGCATCCGGTCCGTGGATGATGGACTCAAAGGCAAGGAATCCGTGGTGATCCGGGACGGTGTTCTGGACATCCAGTCAGGCAAGGACGGAATCAAGTCCAACCAGGACCAGGATGATCAGGCAGGCTATGTCTGGATCGACGGAGGTACCATTACCATCGCAGCTGACGACGACGGGATCCAGGCAGAGACAGCCCTGATTGTAAATGGAGGCGTCATCCAGATCACCCGTGCCCAGGAGGCCCTGGCGGGAAAGACCGTGGATATTCTGGATGGCCAGATCCGCGCCCAGGCAGAGGATGACGGGATCAATGCCGCCATGTCTGTGGCAACAGAGCAGGAGAAGATGCAGAATCAGGCGGGCGTATATATCCGGATCGCAGGCGGCGAGATCTATCTGAACGCCATGGCAGACGGGATCGACTCTAATGGCAATCTTTATATAGAAGGCGGAGCACTCTATCTGACCGGACCGTCAGACGGAGGAAACGGGATCCTGGATTACAACGGAGACGCGTCCCTGACCGGCGGCGTGGTCTTTGCCGCCGGGACAGCCGGTATGATGCAGACCTTCGGAGAAGACTCCACCCAGAATTATCTGGTGGTATATTATGAGGAAAGCCAGGAAGCCGGAACCCGGATCAGCCTGGTGGATGCAGAAGGACAGGAGCTGGGAAGCTATGCCCCGGAAAAACGTTTTGAAGCTGCAATCATTTCTGTGCCGGAGCTGACAGAGGGCAGAAGCTGCCAGGTGGCGACAGGGGAAAATACCGCGGATATAACCGTAGAAGGAATCAAAACCACCAGTGGAACACCTGCCTCTGGCGGCCGTGGGATGGGCGGCCACAGAGGAATGGGATGGCTGGAAGATGGGGAACGCCCGGAGCGGGGAATGAGACCGGAAGGAGTGGAACCGCCGGAGGATGGAGAACGCCCGGAGCGTGGAGCAAGACCGGAAGGGTAAGAGCTGCCGGAAGACGGAGAACGTCCCCAGCGGGGAACAAGACCAGAAGGGGCGGAACTGCCGGAGGACGGAGGACGCTCCCAGCGGGGAACAAGACCGGAAGGGGCGGAACTGCCGGAGGATGGAGGACGCTCCCGGAGCCAGGGAAACCAGGAACAGAGTGAGAAATCGGAAGATCTGTAACAGTTCGGATAGGTCTGCGCACTCGCTGCGCTGACCGTACGAAAACGTAGTGGCCGGAGGGCATCTGCCCCATCGCGCAGCGATTCTCATGGGCAGATGCCGTAACAGTTCAAGGGGTATCTGAACTGTTACGAAGATCTGTGAATACTTATAAGGATTTGTGACAGCGGGTATGGTTCTGGCATCTGAAGCTTATTTACAGCAGCAGCTTTCTGACCATGGCCAGAAGCAGAAGAAACAGTCTCTCAAATGCAGCGCTGACCAGGATTATGACAATGGTCCAGGCAAACAGGCTGCTGGTGTCCAGGTAAATCTTTGCCATATAGAGATGTTCCCCGATGGTGTGGGACGGGATTCCGATGAGCTCTGCGGCGGTACCGGATTTCCAGCTCATACCCAGGGCCACCCGGCAGCTGCTGACCAGGTGGGGCAGCAGGGTGGGCAGATAGATATACCGCAGCTTCCGCCAGGGGCCGGCGCCGAATACCTGGGCCATCTCAAGAAGCTTCGGATCCGTGCTTTCAAGTCCGGCGGCCGTGTGGGTGTAGAACATGGGAAAGACAATCAGGAAGGAGACCAGGACGGACAGATTTTCCGAGCCGATCCAGATCAGGGCCAGGACTACGAAGGATGCCACAGGTACAGACTTCATCAGCAGGATCACCGGCTCCAGAAATTCCCGGAATAAGGAGAATCGGAAGGCCAGACTTCCAAGAAGCACTCCGAGGGTGAATGCCAGGAGAAATCCCAGACTGATCCTTCCGAAGGATCCACCGACCGATTTCCAGAAGTCTGCGGTGGGCACCAGGGCAAAAAGGGAGCGGGCCACGTCCCAGGGTCCCACAAGCACCAGCTCATTGGCTACCGCCATACTGACCGTCTGCCAGATGACGATCCAGAACAGGATGATGATATATTTGCGTGCGGGGAACTTGTGGGACATGACTGCTCCTTTCTCAGACAATTGTGACCCAATGGTCACATGGGTTATCTTATGGAATAAAATAGAATTCCTCCCCGGGCATGGCGCCGCCTATAGAAGCGGGATCCTGGTCAAAGAGTACCTTAAGATAGCCTTCCAGGGCTGTCCGCATATAGTCGCCGGTGATACAGACGATATTGCAGTAGGGAAGGGCTTTCTGGGCGATGGGCGCCTTCTCGATGATACCGAGCTCCGCCACCAGGACAGCCGCCTCATCTGCGTGGGCCTCAGCAAAATCCGCAGATGTGAAATGCTCCTCCAGGAACAGGGTGACTGCCTCTGGGTGGGCCTCCAGAAATTCATTGCGGACTATGGTGACACCGGTTACCAGACGGCTGTCGGTGCCGTTTTTAACATTGGCATTGTCCCATTCTGTGGTCAGATCCAGGACGATCTTCAGGTTCTCATTCTGTGCGCAGGCAGCCGTCACAAAGGGCTGGGGCAGCAGGCCGATGGCATCCGGCTGTTCCTTCAGCAGGGCAGCCACCTCTGTGGCCTCTGATTTGTATTCCAGCTTCACGTCATCCTCCGTCAGATCATTGACGGACAAGAGGTGGCGGAGTACATAGTCCGGGGTGGTACCTTTGCCGGTCAGGTAAATGGTCTTTCCTTTCAGATCTTTGATACTCTGGATGGAATCGTCCGATGCGACGATATCCAGAACACCAAGGGTATTGATATCTATGACTGAGACCGCCCCTTTGGTCTTGTTGAACAGGACACTGGATACATTGGCAGGTACCAGGGCGATATCCAGATCTTTTGATGCGATCTTTGCAACCAGTTCATCTGCCGCAGCTACCATGGTAAACTCATACTGGTTTTGAGTCTCCCCCTTCTCACTCTGATCCATCAGATGGACAAGTCCCATGGAGGTAGGCCCTTTCAGGGATCCTACCCGGACTACAGCTCCGGGTTCTGTAGTCTGCTCTGCTTCATTTGCCGGAGAGGAGGACTCTGTAGTGTCCGCAGTGTTTTCAGAGGAAGTCTCTGCTGCTGTAGTGGTCTGGGCTGTAGTAGTACTTTCATTTCCGTTCCCCGAACAGCCGGTCAGGGAAGCTGCCATGGTCAGGGCAAGTAATAATGATACATATTTTTTCATAATTTTCTCCATTCTGAGGCTGTCGAAAAATAGCCATTGTGTACAATATATTGTGGTGATATTCAACAGATCACCTGATATATCGTGCACAAGAAGTCATTTTCCAACAGCCCCTTACGTGATGTCCATAGTATACCATCTTCTGTTATTATTGTCAAAATTCCTGAAAATCTGCCCCATTATGCACAAAAGACATGCAAACCGGACAGTCAGGGCATTGGATTTTGACCATTATCCCAGTTATAATAAAGCTATCAAGATTACCGCGGAAATCAATTCAAAGGAAACGAGAGGAAAAGAAAATGTCTTTTTTGGGTATTATGGGCTTCGTACTAATGATCCTTATGGTTGTCTTATTGCTGAAGGGTAAAACGATTCCTGCTGTGGTATTTATCCTGCTTCCTATCATTGTGGGGTTTCTTGTAGGCTTCACCCCAGGGGAGATGGCGGATTATATCAAGGAAGGTGTCAGCAGTGTATCGACGACAGCGATTTTGTTTATCTTCGCGGTGATGTTTTTCGGAATCATGTCAGATGCCGGAGTATTTGACCGGATTGTGGGAACAGTTGTGGGTTATGTGGGCAATAATCTGATGCTTCTGATGTTCGCGACCGTTCTGATTGCTTTTATCGGGCATCTTGATGGCTCCGGAGCGACTACTTTGCTGATCACGCTGCCGCCGCTGCTTCCTGTCTACAAGAAACTAAATGTGCGCACGGTAGTACTTCTTGGCATTACCTGTCTGACAATGGGTGTCATGAACATCGTCCCATGGGGCGGTCCTTGTGGACGTACGGCAGCAGCACTGGAGGTTGCGCCTAATGATATCTGGAAATATTGTATTCCTGCCCAGGTATTTGGGGTAGCTGTAATCCTGGCTTTGTGTGTATTCTTTGCGAAATCGGAGAAAAAGCGGGGAGCGGGATTGCCTGCTGGTGCAGTAGCTGATGCCGGAGTGGCCAGTCAGATTGGCGAAGACCGGGAATATGCACGTCCCAGGCTGTTCTGGTTCAATATTGCATTAATTGTGCTGGTGGTGCTGGCTTTGACTTTAACGAAAATCCCCACTCACATTACCTTTATGATCGCGCTTGCAGTTGGCCTTATGGTGAATTACCCGAATCAGAAGGATCAGCAGGCACGAGTGAAAGCACATGCCACAGATGCGCTGACTATGGCATTTACAGCCCTGGCATCCGGTGCACTGATCGGTATTATGGGAAAGAGTCCCATGCTGGATGCCATGACCCAGATGGTGCTTTCCTTTATACCAGAAAGCATGGCACCGCATTCCCATATACTGTTTGCAGCGGTAAACAGTCCTCTAAGTATGATTATCCATGGCGATGCACTTACTTACGGAATTGTGCCCATTGTCAACCAGATCGTATCCGGCTATGGAATACCGGCAGCCGCGGTAGGTGCCGCGTTCCTGATCACTTACGGACCAACCATCTATATCATGCCTATGACAGCCGCTACTTATATGGGGCTTGGACTGGCCGATGTGGAGCTGAAGGATCACATTGCTTTTGCTTTGAAATGGGCTATCCTTCTGGCAACACTCCAGCTGCTGTTTGTTGTTGTTACCGGGATCATTCCATTCTGACAATAAGATACCAGGGAGCGAAATCGGGGAGCTGAATTCATTTCCAGGGCAGAAAGCAGGTTTGCAGAAACCATTGAACAAGGATCATTAAGGAGAGTATAAATCATGAAAAACATAGAGTTGAAAGCATTTCAAGAAGCAGTAAAAAACCTGGGATTTCGCGGAATGGTGGTATACCAGGATGGGGAGCAGCTGGTACATTACCAGGCCCAGCCGGAGGAACGGCAGAACCAGTATTCGGTGACCAAAAGCTTTACCAGCACGGCGGTAGCCTTTGCTGTGCAGGAAGGGAGATTTTCTCTTGATGATTATGTGCTGGAGCATTTCCGGGAGGATGCGCCAGAAGCTCCCTCAGAGAATCTGGGGAAAATGAGGCTGCGTCATCTGATTACCATGTCCATGGGTTTTGAGAAGCCTATGCTTATGGGGGCTATGCGCCCGAAGATGACAGAGACTGACTGGGTGAAGTTCGTGCTCAGGGCAAATGTGGCCCATGAGCCGGGGACCTGCTTCCAATACAATAACGCAGGCCCATATCTGCTGGGGATTCTGGTGCAGCGAAAAGCCGGATGCTCCCTGATGGAATATCTGACCCCACGTCTGTTTGCGCCGCTGGGGATTCCGGTGCCGGAATGTGAGAAGGATCCTCTGGGTCATACCTTCGGTGCAGGCGGACTGCAGATGAATGTGTCTGAGCTGGCAAAATTTGGCTTGTTTTATCTGAACCGTGGAAAATGGAACGGCCAGCAGCTTCTTCCTGACGCCTGGTTTGACGAGGCTGTGACAGAGAAAATCGAGGCAGACGAAGGCGATGGGGAGATTGGCCGCCATTATGCCTATCTGTTCTGGACCATGCCGGAGGGAATGTACCGGGCTGATGGCAAGAATGGACAGTATTGTGTGGTATATCCGAAGAAACATGCAGTCATAGCAGTGAATTCCATGGAGACAAAACGGGAAAAGGATATACTGCGTGCAGTGGTCAGGACGATCGTACCACAGCTGTAGAGCGTTTCATTCACTGGTGGCGTGTCTCCTGCCGGCCCCATGGAGGTTTACATATAAATGACAATAACCGTTTGCCGGTATATGAACAGTTGCTATGGATAAACAGTGGGAATGGGTTGTGAAAAAAGTCGCGGCTGTCTGCGGGAAACTGACGGAAGATCATGTAAATCCCTGATCTTCAAAACCGCGGGACGGACTTTTTCACAACCTCTTTTCGGATGGCAGAAGCTATGTTAAAATGGATGTAAATCTGCAAAAGACTGAAAGGACAGGCTATGGATTTTAAAGAGCTGGAGTATATTCTTGTGATTGCCCGGGAAAAGAGCATTTCCCGGGCTGCGGAGCATCTGTATATGTCCCAGCCTGCATTGAGCAGGTTCTTGTTAAAGCTGGAGAGCCGGTTGGGAGTGGAGCTGTTCATTCGAAAGAACCGGCAGTATCTGCCAAGTCAGGCAGGGGAGCTGTATCTGGATATGGCCCGTAAAATCCTGGGGACCAAGCAGGAATTTGATATGCAGTTGAAGCAGCTTCTGGAATCTTCCAGAGGAAGTGTAAGCTTTGGAATCACGCCGGGGCGTGCACGGACGATCCTGCCTCTGGTCATTCCCGCATTTCATCAGCAGTATCCCAATTTTGATCTCAATGTGTTCGAAGAGGATGTGGAAACCCTGGAGCAGTATCTGAAGGAAGGGAAGATTGAGGCGGCATTTTTGACCATGAGCCCGAAAACAGAGCCAGAAAGCGGCAGGTTCCGGTATGAGCGGATCTTCCGGGAGGAGGTCATCTTATGTGCAGCCAGGGGAAGCGGATATTCCATGCTGGCAGAAGACCGCCGGGACCGCCGGTATCCCTGGCTGGATCTGCGGCTGGCGGAGCATGAGGTTTTTCTTTTGCTGAAGAAAAATATGCGTTTGGGACAATTTTCAGAAGAGATTCTCAGGGAACATCAGATGCATCCCAGAATTATGCGCTTAAGCTCCATCGACACAGCTCTGGCCCTGGTGGCACAGCAATATGGTATTGCTTTTGCCAGCAGCTTTCGTATGGAAGATCACCAGCAGGCCAGGGAGCTGGAACTGTTTTCCATTGGAGAGCAGGTGACAGACTGGGATTTTGTGGCAGTCTTTCAGAAGGATTATGCAGTAAAAGGCCCTCTCCGCTATCTGATGAAGCTGATGGGAGAGACTGTAGTATGACCATTCGATTCTTTTTTGGGGTAACAGTTCAAGTGGTATCCGAACTGTTACCTTTTGTCGTAACAGTTCAGATACCCCCTGAACTGTTACGGCATACGGCCATTTGGAATCGCTTTGCGACGGCCGTATGCCCTCCGACCACTACGTTTTCGCACGGTCAGCGCAGCAAGTGCGCAGACCTGTCTGAACTGTTACCTTTTAACGTAACAGTTCAGATACCCCTTGAACTGTTACGGCATACGGCCATTTGGAATCGCTTCGCGATGGCCCTATGCCCTCCGGCCACTACGTTTTCGCACGGTCAGCGCAGCAAGTGCGCAGACCTGTCTGAACTGTTACCTTTTAACATCATTTCCTGAAATTTTTATCAAAAAAACATTGATAACAATATGTCAATGTGAGATAATAGGAGGTAATGGGGAGTCTGGCTGCTGACCGTGAAGGGGGTACCCTCACACTGGCGTATAGGCTGCCGGGAACATTTACATGTATATCATATTGGAGGAGTAAGGAATGAGAGTGACGATTTGTATTGGAAGTGCATGTCATCTGAAAGGGTCAAAGGACATTATCCAGAAGATGCAGGAGCTTGTGAAGGTCCATCAGGTATCGGACAAGGTGGATTTGAACGGTGCCTTCTGCAGTAGCAACTGCATGAAGGAGGGCGTATGTGTGACGGTGGAGGATACCCTGTTCTCCCTCAAGCCGGACGAGACGGAAGCATTCTTTGAGAAGGAAATCCTGGGGAGGCTGTAGATATGGCGATTATTGACTTTAAAGCGACCAAATGCCGGCACTGTTACAAATGTGTCCGTAATTGTGAGGTCAAGGCCATCATGGTCAAGGACGGACGCGCGGAGATCATGCCGGACAACTGCATTCTGTGCGGACGCTGCCTGCAGATCTGTCCCCAGTCGGCCAAGACACTGGTCAGTGATTTACATATTGTCCGTCATCTGCTGGGGCGGGGGGCCAAAGTTGTGGTGTCCATGGCGCCGGCCTATATGGGACTTCTCAAGTACAATACCATCGGCCAGGTCCGTGCCGCTCTTTTGCAGCTGGGATTTACGGATGTGCGGGAGACCTCCGAGGGCGCTGCCCTGGTGACGGCGGAGTATGACCGGATCATGCAGGAAGGGACCATGGAGAATATCATCACCACCTGCTGTCCCAGCGCCAATGATTTGATTGAGAAATATTATCCCCAGCTGGTGCCCTGGATGGCCCCGGTGGTTTCTCCCATGATTGCCCATGGCATGATGCTGAAAAAGGAATACGGGCCGGATACGAAAGTGGTTTTCTTAGGCCCCTGCATTGCCAAGAAGAAGGAGGCCCAGGATGTCCGCCATACCGGTTATATCGACGCAGTGCTGAATTTTAACGACCTGAATGCATGGCTGCAGGATGAAGAGATTGTGATAGAGGATTGTGAGGATATGCCGTTCCCGAGGCATCCGGGGATCAACCGCCTGTATCCGGTGACCAGCGGCGTTATCAGTTCTGTACTGGCTACCGAGAAGAAGCAGGACTCCTACCGCAAGTTCTATGTTCATGGGGAGAAGAACTGCATGGATCTGTGCGAGAGCCTGAAAAAGGGCGAGATCACCGGCTGTTTCATCGAGATGAACATGTGCGCAGGCGGCTGTATCAAAGGCCCCACGGTCCAGGAGGAGAGCATTTCCCGGTTCAAGGTGAAGCTGGACATGGAGGAGAATATCGAGAAGGTACCGGCTCCGGAAGAAGAGACGGCACCGGTGCTGGAGTCCATTTCCTTAAAGAAGGTATTCATGGACCGCTCCCCCAAAGATCCGGTTCCCACAGAGGAGGAGATCCGGGCGATCCTTTCAAAGACCGGCAAGAACAGACCCGAAGATGAGCTGAACTGTGGCGCCTGCGGCTACCCCACCTGCCGGGAGAAGGCTATCGCCGTATTCCAGAAGAAGGCCGAACTCAACATGTGTATTCCTTTCATGTACGAGAAGTCAGAGTCCTTCGCCAATCTGGTTATGGAGACCTCTCCCAACCTGGTGCTGATCGTGGACAGCAGCATGAAGATCATGGAATACTCTGCCGTAGGCGAGCGGTATTTCGGCAAGACCCGGTCAGAGGCGCTTCAGATGTATCTGTACGAGTTTATTGATCCAGAAGATTTCCAGTGGGTATTTGATACCCATCAAGGCATCCATGGCAAGAAGGTGTCCTATCCGGACTACCATCTGGATACCCTCCAGAACATTATCTATATAGAGAAAGAGGATGTGGTTCTGGCAACCTTTATCGATATCACCAAGGAAGAGGAGCAGGCACGTGTAGACTACGAGCGGAAGCTGGATACCATTGATCTGGCCCAGCGGGTCATCCACAAACAGATGATGGTGGCTCAGGAGATTGCCGGTCTTCTGGGAGAGACGACTGCGGAGACGAAGACGACCCTGACCAGACTTTGCCAGTCGCTTCTGGATGATGGAAGTGATAAGGGAGGTAAGTAGATGGGAGTTACCGTAGACGTTGCTTATAAAAGCCTGAACAAATTTTCAGAAATATTGTGTGGGGACAAGGTGGAGATGCTCCAGACAGAGGACTCGAATATTATGATTCTGGCAGACGGCATGGGAAGCGGTGTCAAGGCTAATATTCTGGCGACTCTGACCTCCAAAATACTTGGAACCATGTTTTTAAATGGCGCCACCCTGGAGGAGTGCGTGGAGACCATCGTCCAGACACTGCCCATCTGCCAGGTGCGCCATGTGGCATACGCCACCTTCAGCATCCTGCAGGTATTCCACAATGGGGATGCTTATCTGGTTGAATTCGACAATCCAAGCTGTATTTTCATCCGGAACGGGCGTCTGGTGCCTATTCCGGAGAATATCCGCGAGGTGGAAGGCAAAAAGATTAATGAGTACCGGTTCAAGGTCCAGAAGGGGGATGCACTGATCCTCATGAGCGACGGAACCATCCATGCGGGTGTGGGCCAGCTTTTGAACTTTGGCTGGCTTTGGGAGGATATCGCCAGCTATGCGGTGAAGCAGTATGCCCTGACGGTCTCCGCCATGCGTCTGGCCACAGCCATCTGTCAGGCTTGTGACGAGCTGTACCAGTACCGTCCGGGAGACGATACTACGGTGGCCTGCATGCGGATCATCAATTCCAAGCCGGTGAACTTGATGACAGGTCCCGCCCAGGCTCCGGAGAAGGATGACGAGATGGTGGGCGCATTTATGTCCGGCGAGGATTCCACCAAGCGGATCGTCTGCGGCGGTACCAGCGCCACGATCGTATCCCGTGTGCTGAAACGAAAGCTGGATGTTTCCATGGATTATGTGGATCCGGAGATTCCGCCCATTGCTTATATGGATGGGATCGAGCTGGTGACAGAAGGAGTCCTGACCCTAAACAGAGTGATCCAGCTGCTGAAGCGTTATGTGAAAAATGAGACCATATCGGAAGACTTTTTCTTAGAGCTGGATAAGCCCAACGGTGCGTCCATGGTGGCCAAGATGCTGATTGAGGACTGCACGGAATTACATATGTATGTGGGTAAAGCCATCAACAGCGCCTACCAGAATCCGGGACTGCCCTTTGACCTGGGTATCCGTCAGAATCTGGTGGAACAGTTGAAGCATACGGTGGAGGAGATGGGCAAAACTGTCACAGTCACATACTATTAAGGAAATCACAAAGACGTGCGCCGGTTGATCAAAAAGCTTTGGAGCAGGCTGGCTTGTATAGGCAGCTGTTTTGTACGGACCGGCATAGGCGAATGCCCATAGCATCCTGTTTCCGGCATTTTCCGGAAACAGGATGCTGCATGTATCACGAGATAGGAGGACAAAGAAGCATGATAACAAATGACGCGACAATCCTGCGTGTAAAGCATGATGTGCTGTGCGAGGTGGCAAGGCTGGCCTGGGCCGGAGAACTGGAAGAGAAGCGGGATGAACTTCCCTTTAAGATGATCCCCGGCCCCCAGGCCCAGTTCCGCTGCTGTATATATAAAGAACGGGAGATTATCCACCAGAGGGTGCGTCTGGCAGAGGGAAAATGCCCCTCCGGAAAGAACTCTATCAATGTGGTTCAGGTAATCAGTGCCGCATGCGAGGAGTGTCCCATCGCATCCTACGTGGTCACTGACAACTGCCGGAAATGTATGGGCAAGGCCTGCCAGAATTCCTGCCATTTCGGAGCCATCACCATGAGTGATACCCGCGCCCACATCGATCCGGGCAAATGTAAGGAATGCGGCAAATGTGCCCAGGCCTGCCCCTACAGTGCCATTGCCCATCTGGAGCGGCCCTGCAAGAAGGTATGCCCGGTGGATGCCATTACCTATGATGAGAACGGAATCTGTGTCATCGACGAGAAGAAATGCATCCAGTGCGGAGCCTGCATCCACAGTTGCCCCTTCGGAGCTATCGGCACCAAGACATTTATGGTGGATGTGATCCGTCTGATCAATGCCGGCAAGCGGGTGGTTGCCATGGTGGCCCCGGCTACGGAAGGCCAGTTCGGCGAGAATATTACCATGGCCAGCTGGCGGACAGCCTTAAAGAAGATCGGCTTTGCAGATATGGTGGAGGTGGCTCTGGGCGGTGATTTGACTGCTGCGGCTGAGGCAGCCGAGTGGGCGGAAGCCTACAAGGAAGGCAAGAAGATGACTACCTCCTGCTGTCCGGCTTTTGTCAATATGATCAAGCAGCATTTCCCGGCCCAGCTGGAGAATATGTCCACCACTGTATCGCCTATGTGCGCGGTGGCCCGTATGCTGAAAGAGCAGGATCCGGAGACCATTGCCGTTTTCATCGGGCCATGTATCGCCAAGAAGAGTGAGACTCTGGATCTGAATATCAGTGATAATGCGGATTATGCCATGACCTTCGGGGAGATCCGTGCCATGATGCGTGCCAAGGGTGTGGAGCTGGAGCCGGAGGAGAACTCTCTTCAGGACGGTTCCGTCTTCGGCAAGCGTTTCGGCAATTCCGGCGGCGTGACCGCAGCCGTAGTCCAGTGCTTCAAGGAAATGAACGAGAATATCGAACCCAAGGTTATGCGGTGCAACGGCGCTGCCGAGTGTAAGAAGGCCCTGCTTCTGCTGAAGGTAGGCAAGCTGCCGGAGGACTTTGTGGAAGGTATGGTCTGCGTGGGCGGCTGCGTGGGCGGCCCCAGCAAACACAAGGCAGAGCTGGAGGCCAAGAAGGCCCGTGACCTGCTGATCGGTCAGGCCGACAAGCGGGAAGTGCATGAGAACCTGAAGGCCAAAGGAGTGGAGAATCTGGCCATGCATAGGCATTAGTATAAGTCGATGGAGACCAGAACATATTGAAAAAGAAAAAGATATTTTTTGCGGCAGCAGGAGCGATCCTGCTGCTTTGCAGTACAGCCTTTCTGCTGGTGGCTGCCAAAATATGGAATATCAATAGGCTGTGGGCAGCCACCTATCCCTTGTCCGGTATCGACGTCTCCCATTACCAGGGCCAGATTGACTGGGAGAAGGCGAAGGACCAGGGAGTGGATTTTGCGTTTATCAAAGCTACAGAAGGGAGCAGCCATGTGGACAGCCAGTTTCAGACCAGCTGGCAGCAGGCCCAGGATGCAGGAGTCCTGGCCGGGGCCTATCATTTCTTCAGCTTTGACAGTCCGGGAGCAACCCAGGCGGAACTGTACATGGAGACTGTGGGGAATTTGTCAGGCAGGCTGGTTCCGGTGATTGATGCAGAGTATTATGGAGACAAAAGGCTTCACCCGCCGGACCGGGACCGGATTTCAGGGGAGCTGCAGAAGCTTCTGGATATCCTGGAGGAGTACTATGGGAAGAAGCCCATGATCTACACCACTTATCCCTTCTACCGCCAGTATCTGGAAGGCGAATTTGACGCATATCCCTTGTGGATCCGGAATGTGTATTACCCGCCTTTTGACATCGGGCGGGAATGGCAGTTCTGGCAGTATTCCGACCGGGGAGAAAGCCCGGGAACCGGCGGTCAGGAAAAATATGTGGACCTGAACGTGTTCTGTGGGGACCGGGAGGCACTGGAGGAGTTTGTGATGCCGTAACAGTTCAAGGGGGATCTGAACTGTTACCCTCTTATTTGTATATAATTCATAAATTTTTATAAAGATCTTGCCTTTTTATACAAAAGATGGTTAAATATACATGGATTGTTAATTAACAATCAAACGCAGGGCCAGTGATCCGACACACATCACTGGCAAAAAGAAGGAGGGTAATATGAAGAAAAAGATTTTATTATCGACTGTGTGTGCCATGACTGCCGTTTCTGTGACAGCCTGCTCCAACAGTTCTTCGACCTCAGCTACAACTGCGGCAGCTGACGCGTCCAAGGCACCGGAGAGCACCCAGGCAGCAGAACCGCTGTACACGGCAGGAAGCTATTCCGCTTCTGAGCAGGGTTTTGGCGGTCCGGTGACTGTCACACTTACGGTGGATGACAGCAAGATCACCGATGTGAAGATCGAAGGCGGGGACGAGACTCCCAATGTAGGCGGCGCAGCCTTTGAAACCCTGCAGAAATCGGTTCTGGACGCCCAGTCCGGCGAGATTGATGCGGTATCTGGCGCCACCATCACTTCTGATGCAGTGAAAAAGGCTGTGGCCGATGCCATCAGTCAGGCCAAAGGGGAGGCGGCAGCACCAGCCGGAGAGCTGGCATTTACCGCAGGCACCTACACGGGCAGCGGCGAAGGCTACAACGGCCCGGTGGAGGTAAGCGTAACCTTTGACGACAAGAACGTGACAGCCATTGAGGTCACCTCCAGCAAGGAGACAGAGCATGTAGGAGACATTGCATTTGACATTCTGATTCCTGACATGATTAAGGCCAACGGAACCGGCGTGGATGCCGTATCCGGCGCCACCTTCTCCAGCCGTGCTTTAAAGGAAGCCGTCAATGCCGCCGCTGAGGAGGCCGGTGTTACTAATGCTTCCCAGTTTGCTGCCAATACGGTGGAAGTCAAGGCCCAGGATCCAATTGAGGATACATGGGATGTGGTTATCGTAGGTGCCGGCGGAGCCGGGATCACCGCAGCAGCCCAGGCGGCCCAGGACGGGAATACGGTGCTGGTTATCGAGAAGAATGCCGAGATTGGCGGCAATACTCTGGTATCCGGCGGCCAGTATCAGAGCGTGATGCCTTATCTGGTATGGGACGAGAAGGACCCGGATGCCACCACTGGTGTAGGGTTTGACGGAAATACATATAACAAGGTGAAATCAGTCAACGGCTGTATCAATGAGCTGAAGATGATCTATGACTGGTCCGAAGAAGAATTTGACACAGATTACTACAAGAACAATGAGTTTGTGGCCGGAGACGCGGCGGAACTCTCCAAACACGGAGTGCATGCAGACTACCTGCCCACTCTCCAGGCATTAAAGAAAGAGATCAAGGCCTATCTTGACTGGGCACAGCCCAAGCTGGATGCAGGCACACCTGAATCTGAGCTGACCTTGTTCTCCACCCTGAACCTGCACATTTTCCAGACCTACTATGGCGGACTGCGTCAGAGTGCAGACGGTTCCGAGTGGATCTACGGCAATGTAGACCTGGTGAAGCAGTTCATCGAGGACGGCCAGGAGATCAAGCCGTGGCTGGAGTCCATGGGTTCCACCTTTGTGGAGGATACCCAGCCCACTCTGATCGGCGCTCTGTGGTACAGAGAGAATGAGTTCATCGGCGCCAATGTGGATGCAGACGGCGACGGCACCCCGGAGGAGTATAAGGGCCGCTGGGGCAGCTATTTTATGGCTCCCATGACCACCTTCCTTCAGAGCAATGACAAGAATCAGATCATGACCCGGACCACGGCTGACGAGCTGATCGTGGAGGACGGCCGTGTGACAGGTGTGAAAGCCACCATGTATGACGGCACCGAAGTGACCGCCAAAGCAGCCAAGGGCGTGATCCTGGCAACCGGCGGCTATGCGGCCAACATCCAGAAAGTAGTGGACGGCAATGAGTACTGGTCTTCCGAGTATCTGTCCACAGCCACCAAGACTACCAACCGCAGCTCCCTGACCGGAAGCGGTATTGAGATGGCCCAGAAAGCAGGGGCAGCCGTCACCGGCGAAGGCTTTACCCAGCTTATGCCCATTAGCTGGGTGGACAACGGCAATCTGGCATTTGGCGGCGGCAACTATGCCGTATACATCAACCCCACCACCGGCAAGCGGTTTGTGGACGAAGGCTCCGAGCGTGACGTACTGTCCCTGGCAGAGTTTAAGAATGGCATTGAGGTCAACGGAACCAAGGGCGTATTCCTGGAGATCTACAATGCTTCCGAGCCCATTCCTGGCCCGATCCAGCTTGGAGAAGGGGATTATGACGGCAGATATTACAGAAGAAAGGCCAATGAAGACGAGCTGAACGAGCTGTTCAAGGAGATTGGTGTGACAGCAGATGCCAAGACCGTTCTTGAGACCATCGAGAAGTATGATATGGCAGTCATGGGCCAGGGTGAGTTCGAGGATGTGGGCAAGGCCATTGCATCCAGAACCATCGGTGATGTGGATAAGAATGACGACGGAAGCTACAACGTAGACACCTATGTCCTTGAGGGTACCGAGCTGACCCTGCGCCTCATGGCTCCCTCCACCCACCATACCATGGGCGGTCTGGTAGTAGATACCGAGCGCCATGTGCTGGATGAAGAGGGCAAGGCGATTGAAGGCCTGTATGCAGCAGGCGAGGTCACCGGCGGTATCCACGGCGGCAACCGGCTTGGCGGCAATGCCATCACTGAGATCATTGTCTCCGGACGTACTGCGGCTAAGGCTATTACGGAAGATAATAAGTAAGAGGGTGCTGCAAAACCAACGGTTTCCGTGGTTTTGCAGCATTTTTTTAGATATTATTAATCCATTTGAGAGGAGCCATAAGCCAAACAGAGCGGGAATAGAACGGGAATAGAACGAGAATAGAACGAGAAGAGAAGAAGACCTGCGCTGATGGCCGTCACTCCGGAAACCAGGTAACCGCCCAGAGGACAAAAACAGTTCCTTCTGGCTGTGGGGCCAGATATCAAATCATGGGAGACAGTTGGCGGAAAGTAAATTTCTAACACGCTCTAATCTGAAAGAAATGAAACTCCATGCTGTCAATGTAAGCTTCCAGATCAACTCCGTCCCCGAGCATGACTACCGGTCCAGGTTGTACGTGGTCTCCGCTGATCAGGATCTTATGACTGCGGGCAAGGAGGGCAATGCTGCCACGGGCATCAAAGTAAAACAGATCAGATGTTTTTATTGGTCTTCACCCATGTCTCATAACCGGCCCGCTCACTGCTGGAGAAGCCAAGGATATCCATGGCTTCAGCCAATGGCATGACTGCCTTTTCAACCAGGCTTTGCAGAGACAGATACCGTCCCTGTTCACGTCCTTGTTCGCGTCCTTCCCTGCGCCCTTCCTCGCGCCCTTCTTCTTTGATTGTCTGTACAAAAGCTTCTTCGTTGAATTCTGTAAGCAGCATCAGCTTCACCTCCGATCTCTTTTTCAGCAGATATGCTTTCAGATACCCTTCCTGGATGCAGCGCTGTGTAGCCTGGTCCACAGCCTCGGAAAGACTCAGATTTTGTTCCTGGTATTTGCGTACATATGCTACTAATGCGGCGTATCCCTTTAGTGGCGGACATTTTTCCAGTATGTCCGGATTATGGCCTGCATTGATATTAATCATGTGGGCAGTCCATTCGTAGCCTTCTCTGGGGGTCAGGAAAGAATCAGACAGTTTTAAGTCCTGCATCTCCGGACCTTCCTCTTTTCCATTGTATAGCACGTAATAACTGGGTGCCGGGATTCTGATCATCTTCTTTCCGTACAGATTGATCCCCTTGTAGTGGGCAGACCTGAGGAAGTGTTATATTATAATTATAACATTCATCAGATTTATTTGCAACCTGACAGTTTCTTTTTGCGTCCGGCATGAACAGTAACCCTATAACAGTTCAGGGGGTGTCTGAACTGTTACAGATGCGGGAAGACTCCAGGAGTACATATTTAGGAAATGGGGGATTGTTGCGTGATTCAGAAAGTCGCTCATATAGTTTTAAGGGCAGAATCTTTTGTGGCAGGGTTTTTGTTGTGTATGATCTCCACATTGGTTTTTATCTCTGCGGTTGCAAGAACCGTTGGGCATCCCATTAACTGGGCCCAGGATATCTCTCTGCTCGCGTCCGCATGGCTGACCTTTATTGGTGCGGATATTGTGGCGAAGACGGGAAATCTGATTCGGATTGATATGCTGGAGAAGCATTTTCCAAAGCCGGTGCGCAAGCTGCTGACGCTGGTGTTCGATGTGGCGATGATACTGTTCCTGCTGATCCTGATTGTCTATGGTTTTATGCTGGTATCCCAGAGCTGGTACCGGACCTTTAATACATTAAAACTCAGCTATGCCTGGTGTACCTTGTCGGTTCCCGTAGGATCCACCCTGCTGTTCTTTTCGGTTGCGGGAAAGCTGGCCAGAGATCTGATGACACTTGTGGGGAAATGGGGGGAGGAGAAGGCATGTTAGGAGCAATCGGATTTTTCCTGGTGATTTTATTTTTGGGAATGCCAGTGGCATTTGCCATTGCAGTGGCAGGATTCGCGTTCTTTTTGACCAGGCCGGAGATTCCGTGGACGATTCTGGTACAGAGGTCTCTTTCCGAGATTGGAGCTGCCTGCCTGGAAAGTATCTGGGCCTTATTGTTTCCGGTACTATTGATTGTGTTTATCCGCTTTGGTATCATGACACCTTCTGAGTCAGGGGCATTTGTAGTATTCTATGCGCTGTTTGTGGGGGGATTCGTCTATAAGGAGCTGAACTGGAAAACCTTTGTCCAGTGCCTTATCAGCAGTGTGAAGGATTTGTCCGTAACAACCATGATCCTGGCATTTTCAGGAATCTTCAGCTATGGCGTAGTCTTTGACCAGCTTCCTGCCACCCTGACCAATATCCTGGTGGCAGTGACGGACAACAAATACATCCTGCTTTTCCTGATTCTGCTGATGCTGACAATTTTTGGCATGTTTATGGAGACGACCGTGATTACACTGATCTGTACGCCGATTCTTGTGCCGCTGATCCAGCAGTATGGGATTGATCCGGTTCATTTCGGCATCATCATGATGACTGTGGTTACCATGGGCTGTTCGACACCTCCGGTAGGGGTTGCACTGTATACCTGCTCCAATATCATGGGCTGCTCTGTGGAAGAGACTACCCGGTATTCCATGGCCTATTATGTGGCGATCATTGTGACTCTTCTGGTATGTATCTTCCTTCCGCAGGTGGTGCTGTTCCTTCCTGATCTGGTATATGGCGGAGGGGGAATCTGAGCCAGCCAGATGCCGCCTATGCAGATAATGAAATAATACATTGAGAAAGTTCTTTTCAGGTAACCGGTCAAGGGGGACAAGAATAGTCCCCTTTGGCTGTAAAGTCAGGCATTTGTCTGTGGGAGGTTCCTGTATTAATCAGCAAGAAACGAGATGTGCTCTCCCTTCAAAAATTAATTGGTTACTGGTCATCTATGGCTTGCCGTGAATTGCAGCAGAAGGTATCGCAGACAGATTTCACGGTATTCCCAAATAGAAAGGGATACGGCCATCGCGAAGCGATTCTAAATGACCGTATGCCGTAACAGTTTAAGGGATATATGAACTATTATGGGAGTGGCTATAAATATTTTTACTGAAATTGACAACGTATACTTATTGTAGTAAAATAGAAAAAAATGAAAGAAGGTTATCAAATGGCAACTACTACCCCTACACAGATCAGAATTGAGGAAAACACAAAGAAACAAGCTGTGGAGCTTTTGGAGGGACTGGGACTTAATCTGTCAGATGCTGTAAATATGTTCCTTAGACAAGTGATCTTACGGAAGGGAATACCGTTTGATGTAGCTTATCCAGAAGATACATGGGAATTCAAGCCAGAGGTAATTGAGGCAATGGAAGAGGCAAAGCGGATTAGCAGAGATCCGAACGTAAAAGCTTATACTGATGTAAAACAAATGTTTAAGGAGATATTAGAAGATGGAATTGAAAGTTAAATATTCCAGCCGGTTCAAAAAGGGACTGCGCCTTGCTGTTAAAAGAGGGCTTAATATATCCTTATTAGAGGAAATTGTTGATAAACTGAAATTAAGAATTCCATTGGACACAAAGTACAAAGATCACTCATTAAGTGGAAAACAGAAAGGGTATAGAGAATGTCATATTCAGCCTGACTGGCTGTTGATCTATTTAATAGAGAATGACATACTGACATTAACTTTGATTGATACTGGAACCCATGCAGATTTGTTTAAAATGTAATGGTACAGGATTGACAGACACTTAGAAGGCATTAGCGGGAATCGTTAGTGCCTTTTATAGTGGTTGTAAATATGCCGGAGCTGTTGGTATTGCATGCAAATGATAACAGTTTAGACAACCCATGTACTGTTACGGCATGCGGTCATTTAGAATCGCTTTGCGGTTTTAAGCGCCAGTGGCGCTTCTTCAGGACCGACCGCAACAGAGTGTAGAAAAGCTGTATGTTCGTGATTATTACGTTTTCGTATGATCAGCGCGGTGAACGCACAAGCCTATCTGAACTGAAACATCAAATGTTCCCCAGTTTATTACATGAGAACCCCATCGTATTGTCAATAGGCAGAGGAACGCTGACGTCCGGAACCTGGCTGACCACGAATGCCTTTAATAAAGTATTGATACTTTCTTCCACCAGTTCCAGCTGATTGACCGGGAGATGCTTTAGGCGTTCAAAGGTTGCAGAGATATCGTTAGTTTCTTGTTTTCCAAAAAGCAGATAATCACTGGACACACAAAGCACTCTGCAGATTTTCAGCAGAGTGGCGATGGATGTACCAACCTTGCCCCGCTCCAGATCCGATATATACTGAACCGATACATCAATTGCTTCGGAAAATTTCTCCTGGGTATATCCAGAAGCCTCACGGCTTTTCTTGATTCGTTCTCCAATCTGAATGTTAATTTCCTTCTTTTTTTGCATGATATTCACCTCATACTTCTATTTTAAATAAAAGTAGACATATTAGTAATAATGTAGTAAACTTATTTTAATTAGAAGTAATAAACTTATACTTCTGAATTGAAAAATAATTAAGGGGAATATTAGATGAAGAAGTGGATGTATGTATGCATGTTATCTCAGGCGCTGGCAGCCAGTGTGGGAGTTGCGGCGTATGGAGCACAGTGGCAGATGGATCACATAGGCTGGTGGTATGACAATGGGGACGGAACCTGGCCTGTCGGGCAGTGGCAATGGCTGGATGGAAATGGGGACGAAATTGCGGAGTGTTATTACTTTGACAACAATGGCTATTGTATGGTAAATGGAGTCACACCAGGCGGATACCAGGTAAACGGTGATGGTGCCTGGACAAAGGAAGGTATAGTACAGACCCGGAATATAGGTGGCCCTGGGAATGCAGGCACGTGGAAGCAGGCAGGAGAGAGATGGTATTTTGAAGATGGGGCAGGAAACAGAAAAGTAAATGGATGGTACTGGCTGGATGGCAACCAGGATGGAATTTCCGAGTGCTATTATTTAGATCAGGAAGGCTGGCTGCTGACTGACACCACTACCCCTGATGGATATCAGGTAAATGCAGATGGTGCCTGGATAGAAGATGGCGTTGTAAAGTCGAAGGGAGCGGAAGGAAGCATAGGTAGCGGAAATTCTTCCGGAGGAAAAGGATCGTCTGGTGGAGGTGGTTCGTCAGGCGGAAGAGGTTCTTCCGGTAGCGGTTCTTCAAATATGAATTCGGGAAAAAGGCCCTCCTGGGATAATTATGAAGACTATTCTGTTCGTTATGCGGCAAATGATTTTACAGAAGGAAATTATGGGCAGATGACAGAAGCGCAGATTGATGCTGTGGAAAAGAGAATCGCAGAATTTAAAAGAGAGCATATCAAGAGTGGTATGGGTGATTTTGAGAAAGAGATGGAGATTGTCCGGTGGATTATAGAAAATTGTGACTACAGCACATCCAGAGAAAACGAGGACGATCCCTATGACTGGAGCAAGGGAACGGCACATAGCTGTATTGTGAATGGAGAAGCCTGTTGTGCCGGATATTCAGATGCGTTTGTACAAATGGCAAAAGCATGTGGTCTTTCCGCGCGTTATATCCATAATACTGATCATGCCTGGAATCTGGTGAAGCTGGATGGAGATTGGTACCACGTGGATGTAACATGGGAGGATTCAGGAAAGATATGGAAGGGGCAGCCGTTATTCGTAAATCTCAATGATACAAACATCCGGCAGATCGCCTACCATACAAGCTGGAGTCCAAATTCTATTAAAGCGAAAGGTATAAAATATGGACTGAATGCTGTCGAACGTTATCTGGTGACCGGGAGTGCTGAGTCTCCAGAAAGGACAGATTTACAAAGGCTGGTTGCCATAGGTGGAAAGAATGTCATTTATCATACAGACCTGGATGATACGATCAGCAAAATCCAGGAATATCTAAGTGACCAGATTGAAAACGAACAAGAGACATACGAGTATGTGATACGATGCGAGTTTAAGGACGGGGATATGTTTTCTACTATAGATGCTCATAATCTTACAATGGAGATTAAGGAAAAAGCCTATGGTAAACTGTATAATAAGTACCAAACAACGCTGGAGCTGATAATTGACGAAGAAGTGTACAAGGATGTAGATGAAACGAATCAATACTATATTTATAAAAGAGGAAAAATTGAGTATAGAAGAGAAATCGACTATGTGATCCATTTTGTTGAAAATGGAAAAGAGGTAGGAAAACAAACTGGATCAGAATACAAACATCAAAAACATAGAGCAGTTATTTATCCAGAAGGTTATATCTATGATTATCAGGAAGGAGACGAATATACAATAAACAGTGGGGATGGTTATTTTAATGGAAGTAGATTTGAGATTTATGAAGGACCCTTGTTTGATATTACTGTGAGAGTGAAAAAGCCTGCTGAAAAATATACTTATCAGGTGATTCATATGACAACAGATGGACATGTGATTTTCACAGATCCGATCGCGATAGCAGATAAGGACAGCATTATTAAACTGGGTTTAATTGAACTTCCTGATTATGTTCTGAAAAATGGGCAGGAATTGGAAAAGAAACTTACAACAGATGGTAATGTCTACTATGTCTATTACGAAGAAGTAAGGAAAAAGAGGGAAGAAGAGAAATTAGATAGAGAGGAAAGTGTAGAAGAGAAAGACACAGAAGAAACTGTTTATGACCGTATCGTTCTGGAACCGGAACAGAAGGATAAGGGACAGCAGGAAGAACCCCAGGAGACAGAGAAGCAAAGAGAGGGAGACAAGGATGATTGGAGAAATCAGTATACAACAGACGAGAGTGAGGATGGAAAAGAAGAAAAGGAATTAGAAAAAGAAACCAGCTCTCAAAAACCAAAAGAGGAGGATGATTCGCAGAAAAAAGAGAGTATAGACGATAAGACGAAAAAGGAACATGAGCAGGACTTGAATCTTGACGAGTCTGCTAAGGACATGAACGAGAATACAGAGGAAGAAAACAATAACACTATGGAGGAGGACATATAGCAGAATGAAAAGCATAAAGAAAAAGCTGGCAATTCTATTATGTGTATGTCTGGTTTGGCAGACAAATCCCATTTCTTATGCAGCAATGCAGATGGCAACAGCAGAACAGACAACGAGTAACCAGAATCCAGAGATTGCGACGTCATCAGATATTTTGACTACGGTAGATTCAGAAGATGAGGATGAAGACTGGACAGAACGGGATGGAGAATTGCTTGAGAGGGTGTAAAAAATTTTGTGTCTTTGGAAGTCCATGCTTCCCTGGATAAGAGTTCGATATGTAGAAA
>CAJTOW010000032.1 GCA_910577655.1 uncultured Lachnospiraceae bacterium
CGTCCCCCGGTACTTTCCGGGGGACGGGATGCCCGTCTGGACTGCTGCTGTTTATATACCGGAGCTGTGCATTTCACAATGGTTTTCAGGTACTTATCAGTACTAGAGCGCACATTCCGAAATTAGCCTACGTGAAACTATGGTATCCAGCTGAAATTGCTGTTAATTTCACGCAAATTCCTTTGCAAAATGGCAAAATTCTGGTTCGGGCCTGTCCGGGTCAGGGGAATGAAAAATACAGCTTCCCGGCCTCCAGCCCGCGCCCCCGGGCCGCTGCCAGCTCGCTGACCGTCACCAGCTGGTAGCCCCGGTTTACCAGCTCCGGTATGATCCGCAGGGCGGCTTCTCCGGTCTGGCTATAAAGCTCATGCATCAGCACGATATCTCCGTTCTTCACATGACCCAGCACAGCCTCTACAGTCTGGTCCGCATTCCGGGTCTTCCAGTCTCGTGTGTCAATATTCCACTGGATCATAGGCATGTGGGTGTTTGCCAGAACCGTGGCGTTATGGTTGCCCCCCGGAAGCCGCAAAAGGGCGGGCCTTGCTCCGCACACCGCCTGAATGGTATCATTGCACTGGTTCACCTCCGCCTGGATCTGGGCAGCATCCAGCTTCTGGAGATACTTGTGGTTCATGGTGTGGTTGGCCACCTCATGGCCTTCCGCTACCATCCTCTGTACCTCCGCCGCATGGGTCGGCACCCGGGAACCTACCATGAAAAAGGTGGCCTTCCCACCATATTGGGCCAGACAGTCCATGATCTGGTTCCCCACAGATGTATTGGGGCCGTCGTCAAAGGTCAGGGCCACCATAGGCCTGGAAGAATCCAGCTGGCGGGTGAAGACCTGACGGCCCTGGGCTGCCTGACGGGCTGCCTCTGCCTCTGCTGCCTGACGGGCCGCTTCCTCCGCCGCCTGACGGGCTGCCTCCTCTTCTGCCTGACGGGCCGCCTCTTCCGCCGCCTGACGGGCCGCTTCCTCCGCTGCCTGACGGGCTGCTTCTTCCTCTGCCGCCTGCTTCGCCGCAGGTCCGCTGATCACCGGATCACCGCCTGCCACCACCACCGGTGTGGAACTGCTGCTTCCGGATGCTTGTCCTTCCACTGCCTCCTGGATGCTATCTCCGGATGCCTGTCCTTCCACTGCCTCCTGGATGCTGTCTCCGGATGCCTGTCCACCGCCTGCCGGCTCCGTTCCCTGCTGCTCCCCGGCTCCTTCCTGGGGTCTGGCTGCCACTCCCGGACCACCTGACTGACTGTCATAGGCCGGCTGAACCACCACTGGCGTCCCCTCTGCTGCCATCGCCGGCTGTGCCATGAACATCGCGGCCGCCATAGCCGCTGCCAGATAACATCTGAATCTTCTCATAATTCTCTCCCCTGTTTCTTATTATAAATTTGATGCCCACCTATCAGTATACTCTTTTTTTTCGCCGAAACAAGAAATTCCTTATATATAAATTTCCCGTTACAATTCGGTTACAAAATATTGAACAAGCTTTTGCAGCCTGCCAAAGCATATCTGAATTATGGGGGCGTAACAGTTCAGATACCCCCTGAACTGTTACGGCATCTGCCCATGAGAATCGCTACGCAATGGGGCAGATGCCCTCCGACCACTACGTTTTCGCACAGTCAGCGCAGCGAGTGCGCGGACCTGTCTGAACTGTTACATGGGGGCACCAAAGAAAAACACCGCCTCCTCGACGGTGTCTTCTGCTATCTTTCATTATATGCATATATGTGGGACCAGTATTCCACTTTTTTGAAATCCGTTATTTTCGCACAGCCCCTGACTTGACGGCAGCTTCTGCCACCCGCTCTGCCACATGCTTTGCCACCCGCGGGTCCAGAGCAGAGGGAATGATGTACTCTGCACAGAGCATTCCCGGCTCCACCAGCTCGGCGATGGCTTCAGCCGCCGCCAGCTTCATCTCATAGTTGATATCCCTGGCGCCTGCATCCAGGGCTCCCCGGAAGATGCCCGGAAATGCCAGCACATTGTTGATCTGATTGGGGAAGTCAGACCGTCCGGTGCCCATGACCTTCACTCCTGCATCCATGGCTTCGTCATACATGATCTCCGGTGTGGGATTGGCCATGGCAAAGACAATGGGACTGGTATTCATGGTCTTAATCATCTCTGGCTTTAAAGCTCCGCCTACAGACACTCCCACGAACACATCGGCACCCACCAGGGCATCAGCCAGGGTACCTCTCTGGTCCTCCAGATTGGTGATATCACAGAGCATCTTCTTGTGATCTACAATGCCCACGCCCCGGTCCTTATAGAGAATCCCGTTCTCGTCACAAGCCGTGATATGCTTCACACCGGCTGTCAGCATCATCTTGATAATGGCTGTACCTGCAGAGCCTGGTCCATTGAGCACCACCCTGATCTCGTCGATCTTCTTGCCTACCACCTTCAGGGCGTTCATCAGGGCGGCAGTCACCACAATGGCTGTACCGTGCTGGTCGTCGTGGAATACGGGGATATCCAGCTCCTCCTCCAGACGGCGCTCGATCTCAAAGCACTTGGGGGATGCGATATCCTCCAGATTGATGCCGCCGAATACGGGCGCGATCTGCTTTACAGCCTTGATAATCTCCTCCGTGTCCTTGGTATCCAGACAGATAGGAAACGCGTCCACATTGCCAAACTGCTTGAACAGAATGGCCTTTCCCTCCATCACGGGGATCGCTGCTTCTGCGCCGATATTGCCCAGACCCAGCACGGCTGTGCCATCAGATACAACCCCTACCAGATTGCTCTTGGCTGTATATTTGAATACATTCTTCTTGTCTTTGGCAATCTCCTTGCAGGGTTCTGCCACACCCGGGGTGTAGGCGATACTTAAGTCGTCCCGGCTCTGGAGCTTTACCTTACTGGCAATGCCGATCTTTCCCTTATTCTCACTGTGCAGCTTCAAAGCTTCCTCATAGTAGTTCATGACTTTACCTCCTCGTGATCTTAATGTGCTACCTGGTTAAGTTCCTGATGAAGTAAACTATAACATGATATTGGCCCAAAGTACAATGGCGATTTTTTTGTCTGACTAAGTTTTTCTTATGGAGTACAGTACTCCATCCGGCCAGTAATCAGACTTTCAGCACCGCCTATTTTGCCATCTGCCGCGTTGTCGTCAGTCAGCGATGCCACCGCATCGCCTCCTTCCTCCGCCTTGCAGACTGATAAAATATTCGGCACTGGCAGTCTGATTACTGACCGGATGGAGCACTAGATTTCCTCCAGATGCTCCTTTGCAAACTGGAGCAGCTTCCTGGCTGCGGAAAACTGGAGCCGGTCCCTTTTCCAGAACAGACTGGTACAGGACTCCTCCCCGTCTGGCAGAGGGATCCCCACAATATCCGGATTTCCCTCCACCACATC
Source organism: uncultured Lachnospiraceae bacterium (assembly GCA_910577655.1). GTDB lineage: Bacteria > Bacillota > Clostridia > Lachnospirales > Lachnospiraceae > Brotaphodocola. Next base: position 3,392 of record CAJTOW010000032.1, read on the forward strand.
GGAGGGCAGAAAGCCGCAGGCTGCTCCCTGACGGATAAACCGCAGCACGGTGTAGGCCTGGTTGGTATAATGAATAATGTCCATAGGCAGCCCCCGTTTCGCAAATGCCTGCCTGATCCGCCTGGTGATACTGTATACATCAGATAAAAGCACAAGGGGCTCGCGGCTCATCTCCTCATAGGTCACGCAGCCGCCATCTGCCAGAGGATGGTTCCGGTTGACGCAGAACAGTACCCGGGAGGAGCGGATATCTATATGGTCAAATTCCGGCATCTCCGACATGGTTCTGGAAGAGCACAGTACCAGATCCACCTCATCTTCCTCCAGCATGCGTCGCAGTTCCCCGTTGTAATCCTCCACCGCCATGACAGCAATCTCCGGATACTCCTGCTGGAACAGCTTTCTCAGCTGTGGATAGACGCTGTTTCCGCCCATGGTAGCCAGTCCCATACGAATATAGGACCGTCCCTGGGAGAGATTCTTTACAGCGCCCTGCATCTGCTCATACTGCTTTAAAAGCTTCCTCACCTCCTCCAGAAAAAGGACTCCCGCATCGGTGATATAGAGACTGTTATTGCGCCGTTCAAACAGCTCCACCCCGCACTCCCGCTCCAGCTCCCGCATGGCCGAGGAAATTCCCGGCTGGGAGACGGAAAGATCCCGGGCTGCTTTGGTGAAGCTTTTGTACTGGCATACCTTTATATAATACTGCATCTGCTGGATCGTCATGGAATTCACCGTCCCTGGATTTCTGATATATCCATTTTATTATAAAATCCTTGTTTCGGCAATAAAAAGGTAACCGTTCGTATCAGACCAGGCATCTGCCTGCCACCAGCACCCGTTTCACCCGGATCTGGTCATCAAAGATCGCGATATCCCCATCCATGCCCGGCGCCAGGGTTCCCTTCCGCTTCTCGATTCCAAGGACCCTGGCCGGATTATAGGTCATCATCCGGACGGCATCCTCCAGCTTTACCTTTGCCAGCTGATACATGGTCCGTACGCACCGGTCAGCCGTGCAGACACTTCCTGCGAAGGCGCTCCTGTCCGGCAGAACAGCTACCCCCTGGTCTATGATGCACTCCGTCCGCCATACCTGCTCCCCGCATAGAATCGGTCACCAGGCAGATATCCTCCATTGGCTTCAGTTTTACGATCAGCTGTAAAAGCTCAGGGGGAAGATGCTTCCCGTCCGCGATGATCTCTACGGTCATGCCGTCAATGAGATAGGCGCTTTCGATCACCCCCAGGTGCCGGAAAGCATTGATCCGCCGTATGGTGGACATACCGGAATACAAATGTGTCACATGGGTGTAGCCATGCTCCCAGGCCTGGGCTACGGTCTCATAGGTGGCATCCGAATGGCCAATGGAGGGCAGAATTCCTCTTTTTTTCAGTTCTCCCGCCAGCTCCATGGCTCCGGGAAGCTCGGGTGCCACAGACATGCGGATAATATCCTCGGATCTGCATAAGAGAGCCTGGTAATCGTCCTCTGCCGGAACCTTCAGATACCGGGGATCCTGGGCCCCCCGCTGTTCCAGGGAGAAATAGGGTCCCTCCAGATGAATCCCCAAAAGCTCCGGGCCGTCCCCCATCTCCTCCTTTGCCTGCCGGTAACATTCAAAAAAGGCAAACAGCTCCTCATCCGTACAAGTAAGGGTGGTGGGACAGATGGCCGTGGTTCCGTGGGCCAGATGGGCTTTACATGCCCCTATAATGGCCTCCGCCGTTCCGTCCATAAAGTCGTATCCACCGCCGCCATGGGTATGGATGTCTATAAAACCAGGGCTTACGTAATTTCCCTCCGCATCCAGATACTCATCTGCTTCCGGCATCTGTTCTCTGGTAATGGCTTGTATTTTCCCATTCTCCAGCACCAGGGATGCATGGGTAAGAATCCGGTGGGGAGTAATCAGGTTTCCGTTTATGATTGCTGTCTTCATATAAGCCCTCCTGACGGATTATACCTGGGGAAGAATCTGGCTGGCCGAATCCTGGTCCAGGAACAGGCACCAGTCCGGGTGGGTCTTTAAGATCGTCGCCGGAACCTGGTTTGTCACCGCTTTTGCGGAAAGTGTCTTATAAATGGCATCGCCTTTGCGGACTCCCGGCACAATGGTCACAATGGTCCTGCATTTCATAATCTGTGGTACCGTCATGGTAATGGCCTGGGCCGGTACCTCATCCAGAGAAGCAAACCATCCCTCGTTGACCTGCTGCTGCTTGCACCGGTCATCCAGATTTACAATCTTATATGCAGCCTCTGTGTCAAAGTCCGCCGGCGGATCATTGAAGGCAATATGTCCGTTTTCACCGATTCCCACCAGGGCAACGTCAATGGGCGCCTCCCTGAGCGCTCTGGTCAGGTCTGCTATGTTGGCCTCCACATCTCCTTCTCCGTCTACCAGATAAGCCATTTTGGGCTTTACCACATCAATAAACCGCTCTTTTAAGTATTTCCGGAAGCTGGCCTTGTGGCTTTCCGGCAGATTCATGTACTCGTCCAGATGGAACATGGTTACCTTGTCCCAGGACACTTCCATTCTGGTAAGACAGCCCAGGGATTCGATCTGGGATTCCCCGGTAGATAAAAGAATCCTTGCCTCGCCCCGCTCCCGGATGGTGCGGTTAATCGCCTCTGCTGTCTCAGCAGCTGCCTCCCGGGCCATCTCCCCGGAAGTCTTTAAAACACAAATTTTCATTTTAGTCTCCAATCCGCCGCCTTTGTCCGTCGGCACAAATCATAGTCAAATATCTCCATAACAAGCTGCTGGATATTGCCCCTATAGGCAGTCGCCAGAGCCAGACCAGCCTGCCCCTGGTTCGCTGCCTTCGCGTGAATAAAGTTTCTATATATGGACTGTTTATTCGTAGTAACAGTTCAAGGGGTATCTGAACTGTTACTATTCGTATGAGATCTCAAGGATCTTCCCGGTTCTGGCGCTCTCATGGGCATACTGGCACATAACCGTAGATACCAGGGCCTCATCCCCGTTGGGGTACAGACCTGCCAGCTCCTTCAGGGAGGTGCCTTCCTTCATCCGGTTCACCAGCTGCAAAAATGCCAGCATGGACTCAATACAGTAGCCTGTGGGAACCGGTCCCGCCACCGGGTCATCCACCATCATATTTCCGTAAGGATTGACCACATGGCTGTAGCTGTCTGAACCGTAGGCAGCCACCACGCCGCGGTCCTGACTGTCTACCTCCTGGAATCCCTCTGTTCCCACCAGGCGGATCTGCTGGTTTACAATGGAAGAAAAGCTGTTGGGCAGAATCCAGGAGGAATCTACCGTGATGCTTGCTCCGCCTGGGAATTCGAACTTGGACTGGAGGGAATCATAGGTATCAATCCCCATGGACACCAGCTTTTTCTTCACGCCGGTGGCGTAGACCCGCACTGGTTTCTCACCCAGAAGCCAGTAGATCAGATCGAAGAAATGGATGCCGATAAACCAGGCCGGGGAACTGTTCTGGGCCCAGGTTTTGAACCACTCAGAAGGCACAAGAATCTTATCCTCCATACATACATATCCATATTCGATCTCTCCCAGCTTACCGGCGCGGATGGCATTCCGAAGCTGGATATGGGCCGGATCAAACCGCTTGTGGAAATCCACATACAGCATTACCTGGTTTTCCTTTGCGGCCTGGATCATCCGCTTCCCTTGTCCGATATCCGTGGAAAGGGGCTTCTGGGCCAGGATGTGAATCCCCCTCTTAGCAGCCTCCAGCACCACCTCCTCGTGAAGATAATCGGGAGTCACCACCGCCACCGCATCCAGGCCTTCCTGGTCAAACATTTCCTTATAATCCAGGTACCCCTTCATGCCGTATTTCGCCTTCATGGCACTTAAGGTGTCCGGATTGATATCTGCAATGGCCGCCAGTTCTATCTCACCTCTTTTATGGGCGCCGTAGTAAGCATTGATCAAAACACTGCCATAGGTTCCGGCTCCGACAACACCAACTTTTGCTTTCATCTGATTTCCTCCATTCTTTATATTTGTAATATATTCCCGGAAATCCCGCCATACCTGGGTTTGTGAGATGCCAGATACAGGAGATATCCGCTTGTCAGCACAGCAAGTGCGCAGACCTTTCAAAACTGTCCCTTCCTGTCCCGGAAAGGATATCATTTACAGATAGCCGAACAGTCCCGGAAGGAACATGGTAATCGGCTCCACATAGGTTATCAGTATCAGGGCAATGAACAGGGGGATCAGCCAGGGCAGAACCATCTTTGTCACCTGGCCGAAGGTACGCCCGGAAGCAGAGGAAAGCATGTAAAGGGACATGCCCACCGGAGGTGTCAAAAGACCGATCATCATATTCAGCACCAGGATCACACCCATGTGGATGGGATTGATACCTGCCACTGCCATAAGGGGTGTCAGGATCGGCAGCATGATCATAATGGCTGCCACCACCTCAATAAACATGCCCATCACCAGGAGAATCAGGTTAATCAGCAGCAGAATCACGTATTTATTTGTAGTAAATGACAGGATCAGATTTACCACTACCTTGTCAATCTGCTCGTAGGTCATGACCCAGGCAAACAGGGAGGCGCCTACTACCACAGCAATGGAAGGCCCCACCTGCCTGACCGTAGCCACCGCCAGAGAGGGCAGCTTGCGGATATCCAGCTCCTTATAAACAAAGCAGGATACGATCAATCCGTATACCACACTGAACATGGCTGATTCCGTGGGGGTGAACCAGCCGGTCCAGATTCCTCCCAGCATAATGGCCGGAAACATAAGTGCCGGCAGGGCCTCCAGAAACGCCTTCCAGGTCTCCTTAAAACCTGCACGTTCATGGCGGGGATAATTCCGCCTGTGGGCTATGATGTAGATGTAAATGCACAGAACCAGACTAAGCACCACCCCTGGCCCCAGACCGGCCATAAACAGCGCACCGATGGAAACATTGGCCATGGCACCATAGATGACAAAGGGTATGCTGGGAGGGATGATGGGCCCCACCGTGCTGGACGCCCCTGTGACACCAAGGGTCAGATCATCGTCATAGTTCTCGTCCCGCATGGCCTTGATCTCGATCATGCCCAGACCGCCCACATCGGCCAGAGCCGAGCCGCTGATCCCGGAAAAGATCAGGCTGGACAGCACGTTCACATAAGCCAGCCCACCCCGCCAGTGGCCGATCAGCTTTTTTGCAAAGCCGAAAATCCTGTCCGTAACGCCGCCGTTGTTCATGACCTGTCCTGCCAGAATGAAGAAAGGAACCGCCAGCAAAGTAAAGGAATTAGGCGCGTTCATCATCTTATTCATGGCTGTCAGCATAGACAGCTGGGGCGTAAGAAAAATATACAGAAGGGAGGACCCCAGAAGGCACAGATACATGGGAGTCCGCAGCACCATCAAAATCACAAATACAAGAAAAAATAATACAATCGGCTCCATCCTATGCCTCCTTTCCTTCTGTCTTTTCACCGCTTTCCATGCTTCCTATTGTCCGGATATGTCCGGCCACATTGATTATGCACCGGATGGAACCAAGGAAAAATCCCAGAACCATGCCTGCTGCCACCACAGACATGGGAATCTCCATGGCCGCAGACTTGACCACCTTTTCAAATACGAAAAACTGTACGGACCAGTAACACAGATAAATATGAATCATACAGCAGATCAGACTGGTAAGCACACAAAGCAGCTGGTTGGGCACCCCTTTGACAAACTTGAGAAACACCGTCACATTAAAATGGTCAAAGGTCTTCTCTCCCAGAGAGATGCACAGAAACACGATCCAAATGTAGCAAAAACGGGATATCTCTTCCGAATAGAGCAGTGCTTTATTCAGAAAAATCCGGGAAAACATCTGACTCAGCACTGAAAGGCACATGACGCCAAACAGACTTGCAGCCAGAATCTCCTCCAAGGAATCAAATATTTTCAAAAATCTTTTCATGCTGCCTCCGTTCCAGCCTTGTGTACTCCCAAAATCCCACTGTGTCTGATTCTGTGAGGCTTTGGGAGTACATCCTAACGGGCCTTCTGTCTGCCGGAAACCGACATACAAGCTGTAACCTTACCACTTCCTACTTTTTCCAGTTGGCTTTAAAGGTATTGAGATCCTCAATGGCAGCCGCCCAGGCAGGATCGCCTCCCAGGGTCTCATCAATCACCTTGGCTGCATTTTCCTTAAAAGCCTCCAGATCCGGCTCAATGACCTTCATCCCCTTTTCTTTCAGGTATTCCAGACCTTCCTCGGACTCCTTACGGATCTGCTCTTCAATAATCGGACGATACTTGGCCAGTACCTCTGTCACCACATTCCTCTCCTCATCGGTCAGGCTCTCCCAGATCTGCTCGGATACATGGACGGTACCCATATGGACGGAATGCTTCGTCAGCACCAGCACATCCTGAACCTCAAAGAACTTCTGGGCAATAATGGTGGGAACGGGATTCTCCTGCCCTACCACCACGCCGGTCTGAAGGGACAGATAAAGCTCACTCATATTGATCGGCACCGGGTTGGCTCCCAGAGCCGCCACCACGGTTTTGGAGATGGGTGTATCCATGCAGCGTACGGAAAGTCCTGACAGATCCGAAGGCGCCGAGGGCTCTTTGCCGGTAAGGGTCAAGTTCCGGTCACCATAATACCAGACATCCAGGGTACGGACGCCGCTGGCATTGAGAATGGTCTCATTGTACATTTTCTGGGAACCGTCCGATGCAAAATAAGCGTAGGCCTGCTCTGCATCATCAAATGCATACGGCAGGGAATAGACCTGGACCTGGTCGCAGAAGGATGCCAGAATGCTGGGACCGCTTATCTCAAAGGCCAGAGAGCCGGTCCGCAGCATATCCAGAGCCTCTGCCTGGGTTCCCAGGGTTGCTCCCGGATATACCTTAATGGTAATGCTTCCTCCTGTCTTTTCCTCAATCTCTTTGGCAATGTCATAGGACACCTGGCTCCAGGCATGAGTCTCCGGTTCCCCCACATACCAGGAAAGCTCCTTTGCTTCCACTGCTGCCGGAGCAGGATCCCCGGACTCCCCCTGATTGTCCTGGTTCTCCTTGGACTGGGGCGCCTGGGTGGCGGGACTCGCCCCGGAACCGCCGCATGCACTTAAACTCCCTGCCGCCAGTATCACTGCCATCGTAATTCCCCATACACTTTTTTTCTTCATGCTTTCATGAACCTCCTTTGTTTTGCTTCAAGCTTAGTATTTCCATCCTTCTGAAAGTCTTTGCAGACGATTGGAGACACTGCTTTTCTTCCCCCTTGCTTCCGTTTGTGGATTCATCATACTATAGAAAACGTTTTCTGTCAATATTTCCATATTAATTTTAAATTATTCAACTTTTATTTAACATCATCCTTGTTTTTTTTTATTATTTTTCTCTTTAATTTTCTAAATTTTCTATTGATTTTCTATCATAAGAAGATTATGATAATAATTGAAAAAGCTTTCTATTCCCATTTGTAAGGAGAATATGTTTATGAACCCTACCTGCCACACGGTGACAATCAACGATGTTGCAAAGGCCGCCGGCACTTCCGTTTCCACCGTTTCCCGCGTTTTAAGCGGCAGCTCCTACCCGGTCAGCGCCGCCAAGCGGGAAAGTGTCCTGCGTGCTGCAGGCACACTGGGTTATGAGCCCAACCTGCTTGGACGTATGCTGAAGACCAATACCAATCCCTCCATCGGGATCATCATTCCTTCCTTCCAGAATCCCTTTTACACACAGCTGATCATGGGGATCGAACAGGAAGCCATCAGCTATAATTATCTTCCTCTGGTATTCAGCGCCCAGAGGAACCCCAAAACCGAACGGAATCTGATCAACAATCTGATCAAAAACCGGGTCAAAGGCCTGATGATCTCTTCTATTGATGATTCCCCCCTTGCAGTGGAGCAATTTGTTTCCATGGGCGGAAAGGTATGTATCTTTGAATCCAATTACAGTGATACGGAGAAGGTGGTCAACGCCAAGACAGATATGCTGGGAGCCGGACGCGCTGCCACAGAATATCTTATATCCCAGGGACACAGAACCATCGCATTTTTAAGCACGCCCTTTAACCGGGTTACCCGGCAGATGACTTTGGACGGATTTAAACTGGCTATGGCCGATCACGGCATCAGCTTTTCCGAGGAAAACATTATGACGGTTCCCTACGAGTTTGACGCTGATACAGACCTGTATGAACTGGAAGCCGGACGTAAATTAGGAGAGAAATTTTTAAGGGCATGGGAAAAGAAGCCATATACTGCCATTGTGGCTGTCAATGATCTCATTGCCTACGGCATTATCCAGAATCTTCAGGAGCATGGCATCAGCATTCCGGAGGATGTTTCCATTATTTCTTTTGACAACATTCCCTACTCCGGGTTGATCCATCCGCCCCTGACCACCATGGATATGCCGGCAAGATTCCTTGGACAGCGGGCCTGCCGCCTGATCATTGACTCCCTTAATTCCAGCGAGGACCATAGCGGCATTACCTTATCCGTAAGCGCGGAGCTGGTGGTGCGCAAATCGGTGGCATGCATCCGGCCCGATGCGCCGGACTGCTCTGACTAATCACCGCCATATACAAAGCTCCGGGTGTGCTTCGTTCAAATTGTCGCCATGAACAAGCCAAAGGAGATAAAACATATGAATTCTTCATTATATGATGTGATCGGAACCGTGACCATGCCCAGAATGGTCCGGATCCGGCAGAAATTTGATACACACGAAATTACGGACCTGGAGGAGGCTGTCCGCAGAGAGCTTCTGAAGCCGGATATCATTTCCACCATCCGCCCTGGCATGGAGATCGCCATAACCGCCGGAAGCCGGGGCATCGCCAGCCACAGGCGTATCCTGAAGACCGTGGTGGATCTGGTGAAGGAAAAGGGCGCCCATCCTTTTGTGGTACCTGCCATGGGAAGCCACGGCGGGGCCACGGCCCAGGGACAACTGGAGATCCTGGAGGGCTTCGGCATTACCCCGGACTTTCTGGGCTGCCCCATTTTATCCAGCATGGAGACCGTCCAGGTCGGCACAAGCCCGGAAGGCCATCCGGTCCACATTGACAAGCATGCCTGTGAGGCTGACGGAATCATCGTCATCAACAAGGTCAAACCCCACACGGCTTTCAGGGGTCCCCATGAAAGCGGTCTTATGAAAATGATGACCATCGGGCTCGGAAAACAATACGGGGCCAGTCTTTGCCATCAGGCGGGATTTAAGCATATGGGGCGGCTGGTTCCTATGTTCGCCCACGTGATCCTAAAAAACTGCAACATTCTTTTCGGACTTGCCATTGTGGAAAATGCTTACAGCCGTACTTACCTGATTGAAGCTGCTCCTGCCTATGATATTCCCGGGACAGACGCGCGGCTCCTGACCCTTGCACGCCAGCTGATGCCCCGGATCCTATTTGACGATATTGCCGTGCTGGTCATTGATGAGATCGGCAAAAATTTCAGCGGCGACGGCCAGGATCCCAATGTATCCTCCCGCTTCGCCACCCCCTATGCCTCCGGAGATTTTTCCATTCAAAAGGTGTGTGTACTGGATATTTCCGAAAAAAGCCACGGTATCATGATCGGCGCCGGCTGTGCCGATACATGCACCCGGCGGCTGGTGGACAAGGCCAATCTGGAGGCAAGCTATGTCAATGCCATTACCTCCACGGTATTTGACTGCGTCCGCCTGCCCATGATCCTGAAGGATGATTATTACGCCATAGCCGCCTGCATCAGAACCTGCAACGAGGTGGACCGGGACAATATCCGCATGGTGCGGATTCCCAATACCCTGGAAATCGGGGAGATCCTGATTTCCGAAAGCATGATGGAGGACGCCAGAAAAAATCCCCGGATCGAAGTTCTCTCCGAGCCGGAGCTTATGAAATTTGACGGGGAAGGGAATCTGGTTCGCGGGGGGTGATGTTCCGGGAGGTACGCTCGGGAAAAACTTTTTCCAGAGCTGGCACCCGCCAGCCTCAAAAAAACCTGCCCGTGATCAGTAACTGAAAAGTAACAGTTCAGATACCCCTTGAACTGTAACCAGAAAATGCATCCAGACGGACAATCCAGATATTTTTATTGCAATTCTTCCGCCCATATGCTATACTTCAACCATCTTGTAAATCAGAGCTTCCGGTGGACTCCCACCGCATGTTCCAGATCCGATTTTCTATTTAATCTAATTTTGTGGAGGTATCAGCCTATGGCAGAAAAAACATCAGCAGTCAATACATATACAAGTCCGGCTTTCGGCATGCAGCCGGGAATCCCAGTCTGGGAAACCGTACCAGAGACCGATGAGCAGGTGGTTTATTTGTTAAAAAAATCCCCGCTCCTTTACGGAAGCTATCAGAGTCTGGATGCCGAATGGCAGAGGAGATTTCTGGATTTCTGCCAGGGAAAGAAGTCTCTGCCGCTGACCTATGATCCCTTTTTCAAGCGGATTTTCCACCCGGATATACATCCGGACCGTCTCTCCCGGCTGGTTTCCAGCATTCTGGGGATAAATGTCAGGGTGCTCCATGTTCTTCCAAACGAGGACACCATGATGGATGGAGCCAGTCTCCTGATTATGGATCTGCTGGGAGAGCTGGAGGATGGCTCCCTGATTGACATTGAAATACAGAAGCAGGGGTACGCCTTCCCGGCGGAGCGGATCTCCTGCTATTCCGCAGACCTGGTGATGCGCCAGTACGCCAGAGTCAGAGGAATAAAGGGAAGGGCATTTACCTATCAGGATATCAGGAAGGTCTATGTGATTGTACTCTTTGAAAAAAGTCCGGGCATTTTTCACAAAATTCGTTATGCATATCTTCACCATGGCAAAACCAGGTTTGATACGGGACTGGAGATGGAACTCCTGCAGGAATATTTTTTCATAGCCCTTGACGTTTTCCGGAAATTCCCGTATCCTAAAGACAAAGATGAACTGACGGCGTGGCTGTCTTTGCTGGTCACAGAGAATCTGGAGGAGGCAAAAAGGCTGATCCAGGATTATCCCTGGCTCCAGGAAATCTATGAGGAGATCGCCATGCTGCGCCATAGGCCGGAGGAGGTGTTGGGGATGTTTTCGGAGGCATTGAGAATACTGGATCACAACACAGTGAAATATATGATCGAAGAACTGCAGAAGCAGCTGGAAGATGAGAAAGCAGCAGCAATCAGAGAGAAGGCAGCAGTAATAAAAGAGAAGGATGCAGAAATAGCAGAATTGAAAAAACAGCTGGAAGCCGTTCGTCAAGGCTGAACAGAAAAAAGACTCCCCCGACCTATCAAAGGTAACAGTTCAGATCCCCCGTGAATAGTAACACTTGGGGTTCTCACTAAAATACCGTTGTAAAATATGCTGTTGAATTTTACATCTAATCAGGATATACTAAGGGCTGACAGGCGACCCTGAAACTCATGGACGAGCTTACAAAAGGAAAAAAATCAGGAGAGGAAAAGGGATGGCTTTCGTCCTCAGATGTGAGAGCACATTTTCAGACACTACATGGTTTTTTACTGTGTGAATGGGCAGGACATGTACATTGACCGTGTTCTCTACGGCAGACGAGATTATCTTCGGATTCTGTTTCCTGATCTGCCGCAGAACGACAATGAAGGATAAAACAAAATATAGTAACGACAAAACCGCCGGCTGACGCTGGCGGTTTTTTATAGCTCCGGGCCAATCTGGCTCGAAGCGTGGAGAAAACGGTTTTATTGTAACAGTTCAAGGAGTATCTGAACTGTTACGTTTTATTGATAGGATAAGCCCGACCTTTCATACAATAATAAGAAACAAAAATTTGAGGTGATTGGCATAGGAAAGCAAAAGGAGGTTTGCTACTTACTTCAAAAAAAGGATTCTGACAGTCCTGAAATCGCAAGGAAAAAAGAAGCTCTTAACAGACAGGGGTATCTGGTCGTTACTATCATCGAAGGCAATCAGGCCATGGAAAATGGATTGCGGGATGTGGTCCGCAACCATTTTCGCTGACCAGCCACTGCATTTTCGTACGGTCAGTGCAGCGGGTACGCAGACCTATCTGTTACATAGCAAGATAAGGAGAACGATTTTTATGATGACAGCAATCCATACTCCCACAATGATAGACGGTTATGTCCGCCTCTCCAGAGACGACAACAAGAGAAATTATTCCTCTATTGAAAATCAGAAACTGATTATCCAGAAATACGCAGAAGAAAACAATATGATTGTTCGCCATATCTACGAGGACGACGGCGTTTCCGGTTATTCCTTCAACCGTCCCCAGTTTCAGAACATGATGGCCAATCTCGGCTCCATAGATGTAATTGTGGCGAAAGACCTTTCACGAATCGGACGGCACAATGCGAAGGTACTGCTTTTTCTCGAAGAAATGGAAGAAAAGGGAAAGCGTGTTATCTTAATTGATGACAATTATGATTCCCTCTATTCTGAAGATGATATTATCGGCATCAAAACATGGGATAATGAACGCCATGTGAAGAACACAAGCCGAAAAGTAAAGCGGATCAAAAAAATGGAGCAGGAAAACGGCACCTTGAAATGTGTCCCTCCATTCGGTTACACAAGACACCCGCTGAATAAACAGCTGGTTTTAATTGATGAAGAAGCCGCCGCTATCCTGAACCTTGAAAAAGACCTTTATCTGGAAGGGAACGGCATACGAAAGATTGCGGAAATACTTTCAGACCGGGGCGTCCCCACGCCTACCATGCTGCAAAAGGAGCGCTATGAGGCTTTGGGTCTGCCCTATCACCGAGAAGTCGCCCATATGTGGAGTTATGGCATGGTGAAAGATACTCTCTTTAATGATTATCATAACGGCGTACTCCGAACCCACAAAAGAGAGAGAATGACCATCAACGGCAAAGACAAAAAGATTTCCAGAGATCAGCAATATGTATTCCCGGACCACCACCCGAAAATATTTGACGACGATACCATAAAGCTTCTCTTTGAGGTGAAAGACAGCCGCCATCACAGCCAGTACCGGGGCCAGAGAAAGCATGTCAACCTATTTTCCGGGTGTCTGTACTGCAAAGACTGCGGCATGAAGCTGACCGCAATCAACCGACCAAACCGCAGAAAATATTATGTGTGCGGCACCTACAACAAAAAGGGAAAACAGTTTTGTGAACATGCCCATCTGGTGGCAGAAGAAACCCTGATAGACGCTTTGGTTAAATACCTCACCCTTTGCCGTGACTCTCTGGCAGACATCATACAGAATTTTGACTTGACAAATTTAAAGTCTCCCACTTACTCCGCTGACGACAGCCAGCAGAGACTCGAGAACGAACTGGAGAGAATCAAGAAAGATCTTAAAACACTGATTACCCAAAAGCTAAAGGAACTCACGGCGAATCCGGGGATGGCTGAAATTATCAATGAAACCTACGCCTCTCTACAGACTGAAAAAATGGAGCGTATCTCTGCCATTGAAAAAACTCTGCAGGATTTGACGAAAGAACCTCATATCTCCGCTGTGGCAATCAAGCCTGATCTGCAAACCGCACTGGATATTTTAAATGAAGTGCTGGCACAAAGAAATCTGACCCGGACGGACATTGAGGTACTCGTTGAAAAAATCATTGTAGACAAAGACGGAAATGTTGACATCTATTTGAAATATGGCCTCGGCAATCTGGCGGCCTACGCTTTTAAGGCTGACAAGGAAAATCTGAAACTGACCATGATGATTGAGGCAATCCGGCTTCTGGAAAAGGACGATACAGGTTTTACCTCTGTAAAATTCCTGGCGGAGAGCCTGAAAGCTATAGGTTATCCCATGCACAAGAAGAAGTTTGCTGCCTACATGGAGCATTTGCTGAATCTGGGGCTGGTGGAAAAGACAGGAATCTACCATTATCCATACAGAATCGTAGCTTCAAAGGAGAAATTGCAGGATGTGGAAAATATGTTCATCATGCTAGGTCAGGCAGGCGGTATGCCCCAGATGGTATTTGAATATATCCTGAAGAAGCAGGGCATTGATCCGAAAACAGACCTCTCCATCGACCAGAGCATCAGCTTCGGCCTGACGGCAGCGGCCTTTACCAATGACGACTCGGATTACACTGTGGAATTCGAGCCCTTCGCCACCACCCTGGAGCTGGAGGGCAACGGCTATGTGGTAGCCTCCCTTGGCACGGATTCTGGCTATGTCCCCTACACCGCCTACTGCGCAAAGCAGAGCTACTTAAAAGCCAACCCTGAAGTCATCCAGAAATTCACCAACGCCATCCAGAAGGGCATGGATTATGTAAACTCCCACTCTGCGGAAGAAATTGCAAAAACAATCCAGCCCCAGTTCAAGGAAACTCCTCTGGAAAATATCACAAAGATCGTGGAACGCTACAAATCCCAGGACACCTGGAAGGAGGATCTGATCTTTGAGGAGAGCAGCTTTGAACTGCTTCAGAATATTCTGGATGAGGCCGGAGAGCTGCCGGAGAGGGTTCCTTATAAGGATCTGGTGACCACGGAATTTGCCGCGAAGGCAAAAGGGAAATAAGAAGAAAAAGAACTGCATCAGAAAGGCAGCATTCGCCATAATATATATTGTGGCAACAGTTCAGACAGGCGGCAAATCGTATAAGAAAGCGCTTATGCAAACAAAAGCATGTTTGCATAAGCGCTTTCTTATACGATCTGACATCGGGCGGACGCCCGAGGCCTTTTGTCAATCAAATACCTACAGCTTTTCCTCCGGCATACAGCCATTTAAAAAGCAAAGACAAGGCAAGCCCTTGTTACAGTCCAGACTGTACAGAAACATCTTCTGCCTGCTTCCATACTTCTCTCTACGTTTTAATCCCGGACAATGATATACTGGTTACACCAGCAGGCAAAACGCGGCTGCATTCATTCCCCATAATATAATTGCCAGAACAACCAGTATATATGAGTCCCTGCTGCGAGGCTTTAGAGTGTGTCTGAAGCAAGTGACAAACCTAAATTCATGATACCCCTTCCATCATCCACGCATCCCTCAGCCGTCTCAGATAGTCCAGAAATCCAGCCTTTTTCACAGCTCCATCCGTAAGTATATCTACTTCTCCCAGAGCCTTCCCGGCCAGCTCATAACGAAGTACCCCCACCTTGCTTCCTGGCTCTACGGGAGCCGTGAGTTCTTCCGGAATCATCATTTTCTTCTCCACAGCGGTAAAATCCTCACCGCCCAGTCCCAGATAGGAGAAACCGCCTGCATAAGCCAGGGGTACGCTGTCCTCCACACCATTTCGCACTGGCATCGGGGGAAGCACTGGCATCTCATGATCCTCATACAGCTTGCAGTTGGCGTAGCCGTAGTTGAGCAGAGTCTGGGCATCAGCAAAGCGTGCCTTGTAGTCCGGCGCTGCCATAATGGAAGCAATCAGACGCACGCCGTCCTTCTCCGCAGTGGCGGAAAGGCAGTATTTTGCCAGGGAGGTGGAACCGGTTTTTAAGCCTGTTACCGTGAAATTCGTTGCCATTTTCAAAAGCTTGTTGGTGTTGGAAAGACCGAACTCTTTGGTTCCCTGTTTTGTCACATGGGTGATGGTATCCATCCAGATCGTAGAATAATTATGGATCTGCGGGTACTTTGTGATCAGCTCCCGCGACATCAGGGCGATATCCCTGGCAGTCGTCAGGTGGGTAGCTGAATCTGTCAGACCACAGCAGTCCTCAAAATGGGTTCCTGTCATCCCCAGCCCTGCCGCCCGCTCATTCATCATCTGCACAAACTCCGGCTCCCCGCCGGCTATGTACTCTGCCATGGCTACCGACGCATCGTTGCCGGAGGCGATGACGATGCATTTGATCAGGGTCTCTACAGTCTGGATTTCGCCTTCTTCCAGAAACACCTGAGACCCGCCCATAGACTTTGCATGGGCGCTGGTGACTACCTCGTCGGTCATCTTGATCTTTCCGGAGTCAATGGCATCAAAGATCAGGATCAAAGTCATGATCTTGGTAATGCTTGCGGGACGTCTCTGCTTATCCGCATTCTTCTCATAGATCACCTGGCCGGTGGAAGCCTCCATCAGTACAGCGCTGGGAGCCTGGATCTCTGGTCCGGCGGGAGCGGCAGTCTCCTGGGAGCCCTCTCCCACTGCCGCCTGCTGCACCTGGTCTTCCCATTGTTCCCTTGTCACGACCCTCCCCTGTGCCTGACCCTCTTCCGGGGCCTGGGGCGGTTGTGTCTCCTCTGTCTCCTGCCCCCCGGCCTCCATTCCGGCCTGTATCTGCTCTGTCTCCCATAGCCTCTCCACTCCCGGATCCCCAGTGTACAGGGCGGATACAGCCAGACTCACGCTCATCCATATGGCAGCAATCTTCATATAATCCCTCAACTCATTTCTTCATTTACTATTGTATAAGTGTATGGCTATTTTGCCCAAACTATGATATGATAGTTGTAGTTGGACCATAAGGCGCACACTTAAAGCTTCCTGCTTTCGATACCTTTCGAAGGATACCTCTCGAAAGGCACCGAAAGCAGGAAAATGGTCTGCCTGAACCGTTACAGATACATAGAGGCTGATTTTCCAGACTTCTATAAAATATATTACAGATTACTATGAAAGGCTACGATTATGAATCGATATGAATATAGCAGACGCTACCGCAGCCGCCGGAGAAAACGCCGCCTGAAACGGGCTACCGTGATTCTGGGATGTGCTGCTTTGTTTTTCATCTGCGGCACAGGAGCCGCAGTCTGGGGAAAGAAATTTCTGGATGGCAGATTCCCGCTGCCCAGCAGTGCCACCACTGCCGGTCCGGAGGCATCTGACGCGTTGCCGGAAGGTCTTCCCGGAGGCAGTGCTTCTCCAGGCGAAGAGTTTCCCGGAGGAGATGACCAGGCTCCGGATATTTCTATCCCGGAGGAGACCGGTCTGGAAGGGGCAGTTCCCGGCAGACCTGCATTTCCTGACACACCGGCCGGACGACTGCTGGCCCAGGCAGACCTGCTGGCTGCTGGTTATGACTATGACCGCGCCATCGAGGTGCTCCAGTCAGATCCATCCCTGGCTTCAGACCCGGATATCATGGCTGCCATAGCCGGATATGAAGCTACCAAAGCCACTCTGGTGAAGGCTTCCGTCAGCAAGATTACCCATGTCTTCTTCCACTCCCTGGTAGCGGACAATGCCAAGGCCTTTGACGGGGATGAGGATGAACCCGGGTATAACCAGGTGATGACTACTATCGGTGAATTTAACAAGATCCTGAACACCATGTATGAAAAGGGCTACGTCCTTGTCCGGCTTCATGATATGGCCTATGAGACCACAGACGAAAATGGAAAAACTGTCATGAAGCCTGGTACCATCATGCTGCCTGAGGGCAAGATCCCCTTTGTCATGTCCCAGGATGATCTGTGCTACTATCCCTATATGGATGGGGACGGCTTTGCCACGCGGATTGTGATTGGTGAGGATGGCTATCCCACCTGCGAGATGAAGATGGATGATGGTTCCACTGCCACCGGGGATTATGATCTGGTTCCTATTCTGGAACGGTTCATCCAGGAGCATCCGGATTTCTCCTACAAGGGGGCCCGGGCTGTGCTGGCCTTCACCGGATATGAGGGGATCCTTGGCTACCGTACCTCCTCCGCCTATGTGGACTCTCCCACCTATGAGCAGGACCGCCAGGATGCGGCCAGGGTTGCCCAATGCCTGAAGGATCACGGCTGGGAGCTGGCCTCCCACAGCTGGGGGCACCTGGATCTGGGGACTGTGGAGATAGAACGGTTCCATGCAGATACGGACAAGTGGGAGGATCAGGTGGATTCCCTTATCGGGCCTGTCGATATCATCCTCTATCCTTTTGGTGCGGATGTTGGAGACTGGCATCCCTATACTACAGAAAATGAACGCTTCAACTATTTGTACGCCTGCGGTTTCCGCTATTTCTGCAATGTGGATTCCAACCCCTACTGGGTACAGATCGGAGACAATTACATGCGTCAGGGCCGCCGCAATCTGGACGGCTACCGCATGTGGAAGGATATCACCGCAGAGGATCCCACAAAGCGCAAGCTGGATGATCTGTTCCGGGCAGAGGATGTCTTTGATCCGGACCGTCCCACGCCTGTACCTGAGATGTAACAAACCGCGGCACCTGGAGTCTGCGAAGTGAGGGTGTAGCAGAGCAGCCTACAACCGGCTTCGCAGATGTACAGATAGTACTGACAGCAGATGCTGATTACCCGGGAATTCCCGCAGGGATGCCTTTTTCTCAGGCTATCTCTTTTCTGCCCGCCTTACTCTCTGGCCGCCTCTTTCACAATATAGGTATTGTACCCATAGGCGCGGAGGGTCTGTTCCATACGGGCGGCATTGTCCAGATCCAGAAATGCGCCCACACGCACCTTGTAGAGTCCGTCGTCCGCGATTATAAAAGCCGGGAAGCCCTGGCCCTCCAGCTGCCTCAGCAGGTCGTCGGCATATCCCCGCTCCTTGTAGGAGGCGACCTGGATCTGGTAGTATTCCGGCCCCTTCTCCTCTTCCCTTATGGTCTCCAGAACCCCCTGGGCGATGGCATTGGCAATGGCTGTGAAATTCTGGTCAAAGAAGCGGTTGTCATTGGGATTGTCCAGAAAGCCTGCTTCCACCAGCACCGCCGGCATCTCTGTGCGACGCAGGACGATCAGACCTGGCCGTTCCTGGATTCCCAGATTCCGGAAGCCCGCCTTTTCAAGCTCCTGATTGATATTTTGTGCCATGACTGCCGGAACCCCCTGGTTCTCATAGACCAGGGACTCTATACCAGTGGCGCTTCCCGGCACCGGCATGGCATTTCTATGGATTGAAAGGAAATAATCCGCCCCGGACCGGTTGGCGATTCCTGCCTTTTCCATAGGAGTCTGGTATATATCTGTTACACGGGTGTACAAAACATCCACCCCTTCTCCTGCAAGGATCTCTCCTACCGCCAGTGCCAGCCGTAAGGTATCATTTTTCTCCTGACGCCCGTTATAGACCGCTCCGGGCTCCTGGCCGCCATGTCCGGCATCGATGATAATTCTCCGTGATTCTGCCAAAATAAAAACTCCCTCCGCATATTGCTCTATAGGATTACAATATGCAAAGGAAGCATACATTGTGAACTGCCTGTGTATCAGTCTTCCACATCCACTCCCCGCGGCCCCACATGGGTGGAAAATACGATCTGGGTGCTGGTTTTTCCAAATTTCTGCAACTGGCCGATGAAGATATCCAGCTCCATGGTACTCTGGAAAGCCACCTTCATCAGCATGGAATACTCCCCTGTCACACAGTTGCATTCCAACACATTGGGGATACTCTCCGCGTAAGCGTAGAACTTGGGCTTATCCTCCGGCACCACGTCCAGATTGATAAATGCCAGAATATGGTATCCCAGCTTCATGGGATCCACCACTGCGTGATAGCCGGCGATGATGCCGTCCTTCTCCAGCTTCTCGATCCTGGCCGACACTGCCGGCGAGGACAAAAATGTATTCTCCGCAATGGTCTTCAATGAAATCCTGGCGTTGCCCTGCAAAAGCTTCAGTATCTTTCTGTCAATATCGTCCATGGTCTTCCTCCTATACTCCAAAAAAAGTAAAAAGCGTCCGAACCCCCAAGTCCGAACGCCATTGTTCAATCAAAATACAGTAAAACTATACCCGTTTTTGATGAAATTGTCAATCATCTTTTTATCTTTGTAACAGTTCAAGGGGTACCTGAACTGTTACTTATCTCTGCATAGGCAGCTGGATCTCCCCATGAAATACCTCTACAGCCGGTCCGGTCATGAACACATGTCCGCTCTCCCTGTCCCACTCAATCTCCAGGCTTCCTCCGATGAGTCCGACCTCCACCCGGTATTCGGTCAGTCCCAGCATCATGGCTGCCACGGCGCTGGCTGTAGCCCCGGTTCCGCAGGCCCAGGTCTCGCCGCTTCCCCGTTCCCAGACACGCATCCGGATGTGCTTTCTGTCTGTCACCTGGACAAATTCCGAATTGACACGGTCCGGAAATCTGTGGTGGTTTTCAAATGCCGGTCCTGTCTTTTCCAGATCCAGGCTGTCGATCTGGTCACAGAAGTAGACGGCGTGGGGATTGCCCACACTGATCCCGGTAAACTCCAGTTCCTGCCCATCCACCAGGATCTTCTCCGGAAGGCTGGAGGTCAGCTCTGGTACCCCCATATCCACCCGGACCGCTGTCACCTTTTTGTCCTTCACCTGCATGTCCAGATATTTGATCCCGCCTAAGGTTTCCACGGATATCCGTTTCTTGTCCACGATCCCGTGATCGTAGGCGTATTTCCCCACACAGCGGATCCCGTTGCCGCACATGGAGCCCTCGCTTCCGTCCTCATTGAACATACGCATCCGGCAGTCGGCAATCTCGGAGGGACAGATCAGGATCAGGCCGTCAGAGCCGATCCCGAAATGGCGGTCGCTGACCTGCTTTGCCACCTCCTCAGGATGCTTCACTGTCTCCTCAAAACAGTTGACATATACATAATCATTGCCGATGCCCTGCATTTTTGTAAATTTCATCCTTCTCTTCTCCTCCGGTTTTCTCAGCCCCCCTTCAGGCTTATAACCATCTGGGCTGTCTCAACTATATTGGTTCCGCTGTCCATGCTGCACTTCTGGATATAGCGGTGGGCCTCCTCTTCTGTCATGCCGTTGCGCTCCATGAGCAGCGCCTTGGCCCGGTCTATAAGGATCTTCTCCTCCTCATTGCGCTTTTTGGGCTGCTGGCGCTGCTTCTTGCGCCTGCGTGCCTGCATATCCAGCAGCATCCCCAGGGTGCCCACCAGATCCTGAACCTTCAGCGGCATGGGAAGGCACACCAGATCTTCCGGCATACAAGAAGGCCGCTTGTCAGGCGAAGAGACCATCAGCATGGAAAACTCCTGAGGCAGATAGTCATGAAGCTCCGCGCAAAGCATATCCTTCAGCCTGTAGCCGCAGACTATTACTCCGCAATTGAGATTCTCAATCTGGGCCAGGGCCTGGGCCCCGGAGGTGCATACGGCAAGTACCGGAAGCCCGTTTTTCATCAGTATATTTTTTATATTTCTGGCATCCTCCTGTCTGGAGAATGCCACGATCACGTTGGCCAAATGCTCACCCCCTGGAAACTGGATACAGGCATTTCTAGAACTTGTACAAGTACTCCTCTACTTCCCAGTCCGTAACCTCTGCACGGAATTTTTTCCATTCCTTTTCTTTGGCCTCCAGATATTTAGTGTAAATGTGATCGCCCAGCACCTCCCTGGCAAATGCGCTCCTGGCAAATTCCTCCAGAGCCTCACCCATGGTCTCCGGAAGCTGCCGGATCCCGGTCTCTCTCAGCCGTGGCTCACTCATGGCAAAGAGATTGGTATCAATGCTTGCCGGGGGCTGCATTTTTTTGCGGATCCCATCCAGTCCCGCCGCCAGACAGGCAGCCAGCGCCAGATAAGGATTCACCGCCGAATCGGGACAGCGCAGCTCAATCCGGGTATTGGCCCCTTTGGAAGAAGGGATCCGGATCAGGGGACTACGGTTGGAGGACGCTGTCCAGGCAATATAGACCGGTGCATCGTATCCCGGCACCAGACGCTTGTAAGAATTGACCAGGGGATTGGTCAGCAGGGTGATCTCCCGGATATGGGCCAGGATCCCGGCCATGAACTGGTAGGCCACCTGGCTTAGCCCCAGCGGATCTGCCTCGTCCACAAAGACATTGTTCCCCTCTAAGTCTGCCAGGGACATGTTGATATGCATGCCGGAGCCATTGACCCCTGCCTTGGGTTTGGGCATGAAGGTAGCATGGAGACCATGACGTCTGGCAATCGCCTTCACGGCCATCTTGAAGGTCATCACATTGTCCGCGGTAGTCAGGCCGTCCCCATACTGGAAATCAATCTCATGCTGGGCCGGCGCGATCTCGTGATGGGAGGATTCCACCTCAAATCCCATCTCCTCCAGATTCAGCACAATATCCCGGCGGACATTCTCCGCCAGATCCAGAGGCCCCACATCGAAATATCCGGCCATCTCATGGGTATCCGTGGTTGGCCTTCCATTCTCATCGGTATGAAACAGGAAAAACTCACATTCCGGCCCTGCCTGGAAGGTGTAGCCCATCTCCCGCGCCTGTTTTAAGACCTTTTGCATCACATATCGGGGGTCCCCGTCAAAGGGTTCCCCGGTGGGACGGTATACATCACATATCAGACGCGCCACCTTGCCCTGCTGGGGCCTCCACGGAAATATCTCAAAGGTATCCAGATCCGGATAAAGATACATATCCGACTCCTCGCTCCGGACAAATCCCTCTATAGCGGACCCGTCGAACATACACCGGTTGTTCAGCGCCTTCTCCAGCTGGCTGGACGTGATGGCCACATTCTTTAACATACCGAATATATCGGTGAACTGGAGACGTATAAACTCCACATCCTCTTCCTCCACCAGACGGATGATATCTTCCTTATTATATCTGCTCATTATACCCTTCCTTTCTTGAGGGAGCCTGAACCCCCCAAAGAAAAAAGAGGGCGCCGGCAAAGGTCACCGGATCCCCCGTGACCTTTTATGCAACCCCCTCGTTCCATGGATAACATAATATCAGGTTGACTGAATTTTGTCAATAAGATTCACCATCTCCACTGCAGACAGTGCGCAGTCATAGCCTTTGTTGCCGGCCTTGCTCCCGGCACGGGCGATAGCCTGCTCAATATTCTCTGTAGTCAGGATCCCGAAGAGAACCGGAACACCTGTAGACATACTGACCTGGGCGATTCCTTTGGACACCTCATTACATACATAGTCATAGTGGGAAGTGTCCCCGCGGATAACCGCGCCTACGCAGATCACAGCATCATATTTCCCTGACTGTGCCATCCGCTGTGCTGCCAAAGGTATCTCAAATGCTCCCGGAACCCAGGCAGCCGTGATCTTATCTTCCTCCACACCGTGGCGCACCAGTCCGTCCACCGCGCCGCCCAGCAGCTTATTGACGATGATTTCATTGAAGCGGGATGCCACGATCCCCACCCGCATCCCCTGGGGTGCTACCAGTTTTCCTTCTAAAATATGAATCTCCTTCATGTTTCTAATCCTCCTTCTATTGATGATATGATCTTCTTTCCTACACGCGGATCTTCTGGAAAATGTGCCCCATCTTCTCCTGCTTGGTCTTCATATAGAACGCGTCGTACTCCTGGGGTTCGATCTCGATGGGGACACGCTCCACGATCTTAAGACCGAAATCCCCGATCCCATAGACCTTCTCCGGATTGTTGGTCAAAAGCCGCAGGGATTTCACTCCCAGATCCGAGAGGATCTGGGCGCCTACCCAGTACTCCCGCAGATCCGGCGCAAAGCCCAGCCGGATGTTGGCCTCCACTGTATCAAAGCCCTGCTCCTGGAGCATGTAGGCCTTCAGCTTGTTGATGAGTCCGATGCCCCGGCCTTCCTGGCGCATGTACAGAAGGACTCCCCGGCCTTCCGCCTCAATCTGGCGCAGGGCTGTCTGCAGCTGTCTGCCGCAGTCGCAGCGCATAGAACCAAAGGTATCTCCTGTCAGGCATTCCGAATGAACCCGGCACAGAACATTTTCCCCGTCCCCGATATTCCCCTTCACCAGGGCTACATGGTGCTCCCCGGAGATATCGTTGACATAACCATAAATCCGGAACTGGCCGTACTGGGTAGGCATCTCGGCGCAGGCTTCCCGGCTCACATGCTTTTCATGGATCCGGCAGTAGTCCTGAAGCTCCTTGATGGTGATGAATTTCATACCATACTGCTTTGCCAGCTTCCAGAGATTGGGGGTACGCATCATGGTTCCGTCCTCCTCCATGATCTCACAGCAGATACCGCACTCCTTCAGCCCCGCCAGACGCATCAGATCTACCGTGGCTTCGGTGTGGCCGTTGCGTACCAGCACGCCTCCGGAGCGTGAGATCAGGGGAAATACGTGCCCCGGACGGCGCAGGTCCTCTGGCCTGGTTCCCTCCTCCACACATTTCATCACCGTGTAGGAACGTTCCGCCGCCGAGATACCGGTGGTGGTGTCCACATGGTCAATAGACACGGTAAAGGCAGTGTTGTGGTTATCTGTATTCTCCGCCACCATAGGCGGAAGTCCCAGTCTGGCCGCCAAAGCCCCGCTCATAGGTGTACAGATCAGCCCCCTGGCATGACATGCCATAAAATTGAGATTTTCCTGGGTGGCATACTCTGCCGCACAGATCATGTCTCCCTCATTTTCCCGGTCGGGATCATCCGTGACCAGGATGATCTTCCCGGCCCGCAGCTCCTCAAGAGCCTCCTCAATGGTATGATACTGATATTGATTCATGGATACGAATCCTCCTTTCAAAAACCATGCTCCTTTAAAAAATCCATTGTGATCCGGCTTTCTTCTGCCGGCGCCCTGGTGGCTGCCAGTCTTTCCCCTGCCGGTATTCTGCCGCCTGCACCCAGGCCCAGAAGCTTCTCCACATACTTTCCCACCAGGTCATTTTCCAGATTCACCGGATCTCCCGCCCTCTTTTTCAGCAAAGTGGTCTCCTCCCCGGTGTGGGGGATGACCGATACCTGGAAATCAGTATCAGACACGGCTGCCACCGTCAGACTGATCCCGTCAATACAGACAGAACCTTTCTCCACCACCAGCCGCAGTATTTCCGGTTCTGCCGCGATCCTGACCCACACGGCGTTGGACTCCTTTTTGTACTCCCGGATCACTCCTGTCCCATCAATATGTCCTGACACTATATGGCCGCCAAATCTCCCGTCCGCCGCCATAGCCCGCTCCAGGTTCACCAGGCTCCCAGGCCCGCAGACCCCCAGGCTGCTTCTGCGAAATGTTTCCGCCATGACATCTGCTGTGAAGCTGTCCTCTCCCATGTCCACCACGGTCAGGCAGATGCCATTGACCGCTATGCTGTCACCAGTCCTGGTGCCCTCCAGCACTTTCCTGGCCCGGATCGTGATCTGCCCGGAAGCACCGTTTACCGCCAGTCTCTTCACGACCCCCAGTTCTTCCACAATTCCTGTAAACATACGTTTTCACCAGCCTTCCTGACTATAATCATAACAGTCCAGACACCCATTGAACTGTTATCTATAATCATCCCCTCACACTACAAACCCCTTCATATCCAGTCCGGCAGGTCACAAGCAGATCCCCTCCGATCTGCTCTGCCTCCTCCAGCCGGAACATCCATGCCTCCTCTGGCAGGTCCACGCCCTGTCCGGTGACCGGCGAGACAGCCTCCCGGCCCCCAAACAGCTTGGGCGCAACAAATGCCTTTATCTCATGGACAATCCCGGCCCGCAGGGCGCTTTCATTGAGACATCCCCCGCCTTCCAGCAGGATGCTGTCAATCCCCTGGCTCCCCAGATACTCCATCAGCCCTGAAAGATCCACCCTGCCCTGGGGATCCGGCAGGGCTGCCACCGTGATTCCCAGAGCCTCCAGTCTGTTTTGCTTCCCCGGATCTGCCTCTGCGCAGGCTACTATGGTCCGGTACTCCCTGGCAGTCTGACAGATCCTGGATTCTGGCGGAATCCGTAAATGACTGTCACAGATGATCCGGGTCGGGCTTTTCTTTCCTTCCAGCCGGACATTGAGCAGAGGGTCATCAGCCAGCACTGTACCAATGCCAGCCATGATCCCGGAATACCGGTGACGCAGAAGCTGAACCCTGGTCCGGGCCTCCTCCCCGGTAATCCATTTGGATGCCCCGGTTCTGGTGGCGATCTTTCCATCCAGGGTCATGGCATATTTCATGACCACATAAGGCGTCTTCTCTGTAATATAGTGAAAGAATACCGGATTCAGCCGGTCGCATTCCTCCCGGAGGAAATCCTCTTCTACCCTGACCCCAGCCGCCTTAAGAATCTGTGCACCTTTTCCTGCTACCCTGGGGTCAGGATCCCTGGAACCGATGACTACCCGGGCAATCTTATGCTCCAGCAATGCCTCCGTGCAGGGAGGCGTCTTCCCATAGTGACAGCAGGGCTCCAACGTCACGTACAAAGTCGCCCCCTCCGCCGGTTCTGTCAGAGATGCCAGGGCATTGCGCTCTGCGTGGAGTCCGCCCCAGCGGGCATGGTAGCCCTCTCCAATGATCCGCCCGTTTTTCACGATCACTGCTCCCACCATAGGGTTGGGGCTGGTCCAGCCCTCCCCTTTCCTGGCAAGCATGATCGCCTGCCTCATATAATCCTGGTCTGTCATATTCCCTCCCGTCTTCTCACAGGTACTCCCGGACAATCATCCACAAAAGCAGGCGCAAAAACTCCAGGAGTACACATATATGGACAATTGATACAGAAAGCGCAGCCATCCGGACACTTTTCAAACGGTTGCCGGAAAGCAGTCACAAAAATCTAAAATGGGAAAATTGAGATACCAGTCTGGACTGTCACAGATCTGACTCTGCAAAAGATTCTCTTTGAAGAAATAAAATAGCCCTGAAATGGAATCCCATCCCAGAGCATATTAACTGCAGAAATAAACCGTACAATCTGCACACTCCATGCAGATCTACGACTATCTTCTCCCATCCAGACTTTACTGTCGGCCCCGGAATCTCACCGGATCATACCTTTCGGCTCGCGGGCTGTACCGCCGGTAGGGACTTTCACCCTGCCCTGAAGACTTTTATATTTGCTTTTGGTCATTATAACCTGTCACTGTTTATTATGCAAGTACTTTTTTGTTTATCCCCAAAATATCTTAAAAAAATTTTAAAGCATTCCCTCCCGTTTCCTGATATAATATGGGAATAGGAGGCATTTGTATGTATCGGAATCTTACAATTATGTGTATAACCGCTGCTGTGTTTCTGCTGACCGGCTGTTCTGTCCATGGTTCCGGGAAAGTCACTGCCGCCCAGGACAGTACGGTTGAATATAACGGCATTTATAAAAAGCGGTCAGAACTATCGGAAGATACCTTGAGATGGCTTGAGTGGTATCATTCCCTCCCGGAGGAACAGCAGATGGCCTTGTCCATGGTTCCTTCTGAATTTCTGGATTCTACTGTTCCTGCTGTCACTGAGACCGAGCCCCCCAGTACGGAAGGTCACAGGGAGGAGAACTCCCCCTCCTATCTGGAAGCCCTCACAAAGGAGGAACTGGACGAGACCGCGGAACTGGCCCGGTATTATTTTACAGAGAAAAGCCCTGAATTCGGGGGCGTAGAACAGCTTGAACCAGCAGATGACGATTACCCTCTCTACCAGAACACCGGGATCGAGGCATCCTATGCTCCCGGCAATATCATCATCTATCTGGTTCACACTACAAAGGATATCCGGGACGGCAATCCCATGCGTTCCATCAGCATCGCCCGGAAGTCCAAATCCGATGACTGGAAAGTCATCAACAGCGGATTCTGATTCCGGCATTGTTCCATTATTCAATCATCCGGTAGCCCACACCGATCTCCGTGAAGATATAGTGTGGTTCTGCCGGGTTTTTTTCAAGCTTACGCCGGATATTGGCCATGTTCACCCGCAGGATCTGGTTGTCTGTATCTGCATAAGGCCCCCAGATATCCTTGAGGATAAAGTCATAGGTCAGAACCCGTCCCGCATTTCTTGCCAGAAGGGACACCAGCTTATACTCAATCTGGGTCAGATGGATAGGCTCGCCCTCCAGGGTCACCAGCCGCTTGTCAAAATCTATTACCAGCCCGTCCTTCTGGTAGCTGGGCTCCCTTTGTGAGAAGCTTCCTGCCAGAATCCGGTGGCGGATCGCCGTGCGGATCCTGGCCAGCAGCTCTTCTGACCCAAAGGGCTTGGTCACATAGTCGTCGGCGCCGGCATCCAGGGCCTCCACCTTCTCCGTCTCCTGGGTCCTGGCCGAGATCACGATCACCGGCACGGTAGAAAATTCCCTGATCTTTCTCAGCACATCCATCCCGTCGATATCCGGCAGACCCAGATCCAGCAGGATCAGGTCTGGATGATGGGATACACACATGGAAATACCAGACATCCCATTTCTGGCCCGGATTGATTTATATTGATTGGAAGTTACGATGGTCTCAATATAGCTTCCAATATTTTTTTCGTCCTCAATAATCAAAATGGTATGCTTATTAGTCATAAATCCTCTCTTCTCCTAATGGTAGTGTAAAGACAAATTCCGCTCCAGGATCCCGGTTAAAGGCCTGGATGCTGCCCTGGTGTGCTGTGATGATGGTCTTGCAGATCGTGAGACCGATCCCCATGCCCTTGTGGGAATCCCCGCTCTCATTGGACTCCATGCCCGCTCCGTCAAAGATCCTCTCCAGACGCTCCTGGCTGATGCCATTTCCATAATCGCGGATATGGAACTCCAGCTGGTTTTCCCCCTTCTCAACAAAGAAATCAATGCCCTCTGCCACACCAGAGTGGTAGACCGCATTTTCCAGCAGATTGATAATCACCTGCTCGATCAGTGCCGCATCCACGGGAACCATCAGAAATTCATCCGGCACCCGGACACGCACCGACGCCTGGGGCAGTCTCTTGTGGAAGCGCTGAACAGCCTCGGAAACCACCTCCTCCAGAGGCTCAGGGCTGGTGGCGATCTTCACATCCCCCACCCGGATCCTGGTCACGGACAAGAGATTTTCCACCATATTAAGAAGCCATCCTGCTTCCTCCTGGATCCCCTTTATCATCTGGCGTTTTTCCTCTTCCGAAAGCTGTTCTCCTCCATCCAGATACGCATTGGACAGCCCGATCACCGCCGTCAGGGGTGTCCGCAGATCGTGGGACACTGCCCGCAGAAGGTTGGCCCGCATAGTCTCCTTCTCCGCCTCCATCAGCATCTTCTCGCCTTCATTGAGAAGCTGGCTCTGACGCTTGAACTTGGTGGTCAGGGTACTGGTTATGCCGGACACCACCAGCATCCCCAGAAATGTAACCGGATACCCGTCCATGGTAAAATTCATCTTCATAAACGGATATGTGAATACATAGTTCACACAGACGACTCCCACTACAGAAGCCACAATTCCCGGCACATAGCCGGAGGTATACCTTGCCACCAGCATCACCGTCAGCACATAGACAATGGCCACGCTGGTGCTGTTCTGGCTGTAGTGGAAAAATGCCGCCGCCGCCATGGTTGCCACTGTCATCAGTACACTTGTGACCACGATATTGGTGATCAGAGGATGCTTTTCTAATAGATCCTTAACGGATGATCCCTTTTCCATATCTGGTACCTGCCATACAAGCTTTCAATAGAAAAATCATAAAAAGAAGGCAGGACAATTCCGCCCTGCCCCATTCTGCCTGTTGTTCCGGATCACTGGCGGTGTCTGTCTGAAAGTTCTTCTCCAGTCACCACCAGTGATCCGCCAGCAACCGTCAGCGTAACAGTTCAGATACCCCTTGAACTGTTACGGCATCTGCCCATGAGAATCGCT
>CAJTOW010000033.1 GCA_910577655.1 uncultured Lachnospiraceae bacterium
TTTCTGCATCCGAAACCCGCAATCCGGGGAAAACTTTTTCCAGAGCGTACCCCTCCCGGAACAACCATCCACCAACTATTACAAAATAGTTACAGTATCTTTATTTTCATATTGATTTATAGCCCATAATCGGGTATATTAAATGAAGAAGTGGATTTGCTTTCAAATCCGAAAGGAGAAGCGTTATGATAAGGGTGGCAGTTGACGCCATGGGCGGCGATCATGCACCATCCGAGATTGTCAAAGGGGCAGTGTCGGCGGTGTCAAAGAGTAAAGAGATCCAGGTGCTTTTAGTAGGGCAGAAGGAAGCGGTTTCAAAAGAGCTTGAGAACCATTCTTACCCTAAGGAGCAGGTGGAGTTTATCCAGGCGTCAGAGGTGATCGAGACCGGGGAGTCTCCGGTCAATGCGATCCGCAAAAAGAAGGATTCCTCTATTGTGGTAGGGATGAATCTGGTGAAGAGCGGGGAGGCAGATGCATTTGTCTCCGCAGGAAGCTCTGGGGCGATCCTGGTAGGCGGTCAGGTGATCGTGGGCCGCTTAAAGGGTGTGGAGCGCCCGCCCTTTGGAGCTCTGATCCCTACGGAAAAGGGTGTGTCCCTGCTTCTGGACTGCGGTGCCAACGTGGATTCCAGGTCTTCCCATCTGGTCCAGTTTGCACGAATGGGTTCTATTTACATGGAGCATGTAATAGGTATTAACAAACCGCGGGTGGGTATTGTTAATATCGGAGCTGAGGAAGAGAAGGGCAATAGTCTTGTGAAAGAGACATTTCCACTTCTCAAGGCCTGCGGGGATATCAACTTCACAGGCAGCATAGAGGCCAGGGAGATCCCCCATGGCGGAGCGGACGTTATCGTCTGTGAGGCATTTACGGGGAATGTGATCCTGAAGCTGTATGAGGGCACTGGCGCGGTGCTTGTCAGTATGATCAAGAAAGGGCTCATGAGTTCCCTGCGCAGCAAGATCGGTGCGCTGCTGATCAAACCGGCTCTCAAGGATACCCTGAAGGCCTTTGATGCCAGCCAGTATGGGGGAGCGCCCATGCTGGGTCTCAAGGGCCTTGTGGTGAAGACCCATGGAAGTGCCAGAGAACAGGAAGTCTGCAATTCCATTCTCCAGTGTCTCACCTTCAAGGAGCAGAAGATCAATGAGAAAATTAAGGAAAGCCTGGATGCCAAAGAACAGGCGCAAGAAAATGCGTAGATAGGAGAGAAAGATATGGAGTTTGAAAAGTTACAGGGCATTATCGCAGAGGTTCTGAATGTGGAGACAGATGATATTACTATGGAAACCACATTTGTGGAGGATCTGGGAGCAGACTCACTGGATATCTTCCAGATCGTTATGGGGATTGAGGAAGAATTTGACATTGAGATTCCTTCCGATGCGGCAGAGCAGATCACCACAGTAGGTGATGCAGTGGAACAGATCAAGAATGCTCTTAACTAGCAAAAAGAAGGCATGCCGGGGCGTCGCACCATATGCGCCGCCCCCTTTTGCCGTAGATGTACTTCCCGGAGTCTCGCCGCGCCTGCCCTTGTGGCTGATTTCCCGGGAGTACATGTAATACCATGTCCACTATATACCATACAAGTATTTCATATCTGGAAAGGAGGCAGTCTATGAATCATGATCTGTCGGAGCTGGAGCGTCAAATCGGCTATGAGTTCCAGGAGAAGGCCCTGTTCGTCAAAGCCCTGACCCACAGCTCCTATGTCAATGAACACAAGATGGACAAGCTCCAGTGCAATGAGCGGCTGGAATTCTTAGGGGACGCGGTTCTGGAGATCGTATCCAGCGAATTTTTATATGGGAAATATCCCAAAAAGCCGGAGGGAGAGCTGACCAAGATCCGGGCCAGCATTGTCTGCGAACCGACCCTGGCTTTTTGCGCAGAGGAGATTTGTCTTGGCAGTTATCTGCTGCTGGGCCGGGGGGAGGATTCCACCGGGGGACGGCAGCGCCACTCCGTGGTGTCGGATGCCATGGAGGCTCTGATCGGAGCCATCTATCTGGATGGTGGTTTTGCTAATGCAAAAGAGTTCATTCACAGGTTCATCCTCAATGACATTGAGCACAAACAGCTCTTTTATGATAGCAAGACTATCCTGCAGGAGATGGTCCAGGCAGAGGCCCGTCACAACGTGGAGTATGTGATCCTGAAGGAAGAGGGCCCTGACCACAACAAGACCTTTGAGGTAAGCGCCACCCTGGACGGAAGGGAGATCGGAAAGGGCGCCGGAAGGACCAAGAAGGCCGCGGAGCAGGTGGCCGCCTATCACGGCATCCTGAAGCTGAAGGGGGAGGACGGGACATGAATGTCCGGAGCTGCCCGGAAGGGCTGCGGAATTTCCGGATCATAATATAGCAGGAAAGAGGAAAGTATGTATCTAAAAAGTATCGAAATACAAGGCTTCAAGTCCTTTGCCAACAAGATTCTGTTTGAGTTTCACACCGGTATTACCGGTATCGTGGGGCCCAATGGCAGCGGCAAGAGCAATGTGGCCGATGCGGTCCGCTGGGTACTTGGCGAACAGCGGATCAAGCAGCTGCGGGGCGCCAGCATGCAGGACGTAATCTTCGCAGGCACAGAGATGCGAAAGCCCCAGGGCTTCGCCTACGTGGCCATTACCCTGGACAATTCGGACCACCAGCTGGCTATTGATTATGATGAGGTAACAGTGGCCAGAAGACTTTACCGTTCCGGCGAAAGTGAGTACCGGATCAATGGCAGCACCTGCCGTTTAAAGGATATCAATGAGCTGTTTTACGATACCGGTATCGGCAAGGAGGGATACTCCATCATCGGCCAGGGCCAGATCGACAAGATCTTAAGCGGCAAGCCGGAGGAGCGGCGGGAATTGTTTGACGAGGCTGCCGGGATCGTCAAGTTCAAGCGCCGTAAGAATATCGCCCAGAAGAAGCTGGAGGATGAGAAGCAGAACCTGGTCCGTGTAAGCGATATCCTGACAGAGCTGGAGAAGCAGGTAGGCCCTCTGGCCAGACAGTCGGAGACTGCCAGGAAATATCTGGCCTTTAAGGAGGAACTGAAAACTTACGATGTGAACCTGTTCCTCATGGAGTCCGAGGGCATACGTGCCCAGCTGAAGGAGCTGGAGGAGAAGTATGATATCGTAGCCGGGGATATGAAGGAAGCCACTGCAGATGCAGAGAGCCAGAAGGAAGAGTATGACCGTCTCGAGCAGGAGCTGACCGGTCTGGAGGAAACCATCAGCCAGAAACGTACCCTGTTAAACCAGTCTGAGATGCTTAAGGGCAATCTGGAAGGCCAGATCAATGTGCTGGGCGAGCAGATCAACACAGAACAGATGAACGCGGACCACATCAATGCCCGGATCGGCGCCATCGAAAAGGATATCAGGGACCGGCAGAGCCAGATCGAGGATTTCCAGTCCGACAGCGAGGATATCCTGGACCAGGCCGGCGCCAGCAGCATCCGCCAGCAGCAGGAGGAAGATCAGCTTAAGAAAAAGGACGATGCCATCAGGCTCTTAGACCAGCAGATCGAGGAAGCCAAGGGCAGCATTATCGCCGGTCTCAATGAGAAAGCCTCCTTAAATGCCAGTCAGCAGCGGTACGAGACCATGTTGGAGCAGGCCCAAAAGCGGCGTCTGCAGGTATGCCAGGAGCTTCTCCGGTATAAAAGTGATGAATCTGTCCAGGAGGAGCAGCTGGCGGCGGAAAAGGAGAATCAGAAAGCTGTCAGCACCCGGTTATCAGACCTTGGCAATGCCCAGACGGAATGCGAGGAAGCTCTGAATACACTTCACCAGGAAATCCGCCGCCTCACCCGCAACTTAAACGACTGTCAGCAGGAATACAATACAGCCTACACCCGCCTGGAGTCCCTGCGGAATCTGGCAGAGCGCTATGACGGCTACGGCAACAGCATCCGCCGGGTCATGGAGGTGCGGGACAGGGTTCACGGCATCCGTGGTGTGGTGGCAGATCTGGTCACCACTGAGAAGGAATATGAGACAGCCATTGAGACAGCCCTGGGCGGCAGCATCCAGAATATCGTCACAGATTCCGAACAGACGGCCAAACATCTGATCGAATATCTGAAAAAGAATAAATTCGGCCGGGTCACCTTCCTGCCTCTGACCAGCATCGGGCAGAAGGGGGGCTTCTCCCAGCCGGAGGTATTAAAGGAGCCGGGAATCATCGGTCTGGCCAGTGACTTAGTACAGGTGGCCCCGGAATACAAGGTGCTGGCAAAGTACCTTCTGGGCCGGGTGGTGGTGGCAGACACCATTGACCATGCCATCGCAGTGGCCAGGAAATACCGGTATTCCCTCAGGATCGTTACCCTGGAGGGAGAGCTTTTAAGCGCAGGCGGCTCCATGACCGGCGGCGCCTTCAAAAATTCCAGCAATCTGCTTGGACGTAAACGGGAGCTGGAGGAGCTGGAAGAGCGCTGCAAAAAGGCTCTCAGGGTAACAGAAAAGATCCAGGAAGAACTGGACCTGAATGAGGGAATGCTTAAAGAGAAGGAGGAGGAGCTGGCGGGGATCAGGGATGAGGAACATCAGGCTTCCCTGCAGATGAACACGCTCCAGATGAATATAAACCAGCTGGAGGAGAAACGGAAGGAGATCCGGGACTCCTACCAGGATCTGACCACAGAGAACGAGCAGCTGGTAGACCAGATCAAAAAGATCGAGGAAAGCCGCAGCATTATTGCCAGAGATAAGGATACCCTGGAGAAGAAAGAGCTCCAGGCAGACGAATCCATCAGCCAGATGAATGCCCGGATGGAGAAAGAGAAGGCGGAGCGGGAAAACATGTCCCAGGCCCTGGATGCCACCCGCCTTGAGGCGGCGGCCCTGAAGCAGAAGGTAGACTTTGTCATGGAGAATATCCAGCGTGTGGAGGATGAGATCGCCAAGCTGGAGGAAGAGCTTGCCGGCTTAAAGAACAGCACCGGAAGCTCCGGACAGATCATAGAGGGAAAACGCCAGGAAATCACCCGCTTGAAAGGGCTGATCGACAATGCCCTCCAGCAGAAGGAACTCCTGGAAGGGGAGATCGTATCCCTGACCAGTGAGAAGGAGAACCGCAGCAAAGACCAGAAGGGATTTTTTGACAGGCAGGGGGAACTGACCAGGCGTATCGCCCATCTGGACAAGGAGCTTTACCGTCTCCAGAGCCAGAAGGAGAAGCAGGAGGAGCGGCTGGAGAACCTGGTCAATTACATGTGGAGCGAATATGAGCTGACCTTAAGTCTGGCAGCGCCCCTGCGCAACCCGGAGCTGACAGCCATTTCCGAGATACGAAAGCACATTGAAGAGCTGAAAAACAGCATCCGCGCCCTGGGCAATGTCAATGTCAATGCCATAGAGGATTACAAGGAGATCTCAGAGCGGTACGAATTCATGAAGAGCCAGCATGACGACTTAAAGCAGGCAGAGCAAACCCTGCTCCAGATTATTGATGAGCTGGATGCAGGCATGCGCAGGCAGTTCCAGGAAAAATTCATAGAGATCCGCCAGGAGTTTGACCGGGTGTTCAAGGAGCTGTTCGGCGGCGGACATGGTACCCTGGAGCTGATGGAGGATATGGATATCCTGGAAGCAGGCATACAGATCATCGCCCAGCCTCCGGGCAAAAAGCTGCAGAACATGATGCAGCTTTCCGGAGGCGAGAAGGCCCTGACGGCCATCTCCCTGCTGTTCGCCATCCAGAACTTAAAGCCGTCTCCCTTCTGTCTTCTGGACGAGATTGAGGCGGCTCTGGATGACTCCAATGTAGACCGGTTTGCCAACTATCTCCATAAGCTTACCAGGAATACCCAGTTTATCGTGATCACCCACAGAAGAGGTACCATGGTGGCCTCGGACCGTCTGTACGGCATCACCATGCAGGAGAAGGGGGTATCCACTCTGGTATCGGTGAACCTGATTGAAGACCAGTTGGACGCGTGATAAGCTTATGGGGCATTTCCGGTTTTCCATACCAGGCGGATGCCCGGTGCGTCTTGTCCGGCGGAGCCGGATAAGAAGATGCCCCTATAAATAGCAATGATTTATTAAATCAGGAGGTTTCAGGAATGGAAGAGAAGAAAAAAGGATTTTTCGGGAGACTGGTGGATGGCCTTGCCAAGACCAGGGACAACATTGTCTCCGGCATGGATTCCATATTCAGCGGATTCTCGGCCATTGACGAGGATTTCTATGAGGAGCTGGAGGAGACCCTGATCATGGGAGACCTGGGGATCCAGACCACCATGTCTATCATGGAGGATTTGAGAAAGAAAGTAAAGGAACAGCATATCAAGGAGCCCTCCCAGTGCCGGCAGCTGCTGATCGACTCCATCCGCAGTCAGATGGACCTTGGGGAAAATGCCTACGACTTCGAGAAGCACCGCTCTGTGGTTCTGGTCATCGGCGTCAACGGAGTGGGCAAGACTACCTCCGTAGGCAAGCTGGCCGGACAGCTGAAGGATGACGGCAAGCGGGTGATCCTGGCGGCGGCGGATACCTTCCGGGCAGCGGCTATTGAGCAGCTGACCGAGTGGGCCCACCGGGCCGGGGTGGAGATCATCGCCCAGCAGGAAGGCTCGGATCCGGCGGCGGTGATCTACGACGCGGTGGCGGCGGCCAGATCCCGGCAGGCGGACGTGCTGATCTGTGATACCGCAGGACGCCTTCACAATAAGAAGAACCTTATGGAGGAGCTTAAA
The DNA here is from genome assembly GCA_910577655.1 of uncultured Lachnospiraceae bacterium. Classification (GTDB taxonomy): domain Bacteria; phylum Bacillota; class Clostridia; order Lachnospirales; family Lachnospiraceae; genus Brotaphodocola. The sequence continues at coordinate 6,706 of CAJTOW010000033.1, forward strand.
AAGATCAACCGGATCATTGACAAGGAGTATCCGGATGCCTACCGGGAGACCCTGGTGGTGCTGGACGGCACCACGGGCCAGAATGCCCTGGCCCAGGCCAGACAGTTCATGGAGGTGGCGGATATCACCGGCATCATCCTGACCAAGTTAGACGGCACTGCCAAGGGCGGGATCGCGGTGGCGATCCAGTCGGAGCTGGGGATCCCGGTGAAGTATGTGGGAGTCGGAGAGAAGATCGACGACCTGCAGAAGTTCAATTCGGCGGATTTTGTCAACGCGCTGTTTAAGACGGAGTGAGAGGAGAAAATGATGAAAGATCAAAAACAGGTAGAAGAACAGGTACATGAGGAGGTCCAGGGGCTGACCCTGGAGAAGTTTGAGGAGGCTTTTGAGGAGGTCTCCAAGGTCACCCAGGAGACAAAGCTGGTTTACAGCGATTATTTCTCTGCCTCCTGCGGCAACAGGGTGTACCTGAAGCCGGAGAATATGCAGTGTACCGGGGCATACAAGGTCCGGGGGGCATATTATAAGATCAGTACCCTGACAGAGGAGGAGAAGAAGCGCGGGCTGATCACGGCTTCGGCGGGAAACCATGCCCAGGGAGTAGCTTATGCTGCCAGGATGGCTGGGATCAAAGCGACCATTGTCATGCCTACCACGACTCCCCTGATTAAGGTGAACCGCACCAAAAGCTATGGCGCCGAGGTGGTGCTTCATGGCAATGTCTTTGACGAGTCCTGCGAGTATGCCTGCCGGCTGGCCCAGGAGCACGGCTATACATTTGTCCATCCCTTTGATGATCTGGATGTAGCTACAGGCCAGGGAACCATTGCCATGGAGATCATCAAGGAGCTGCCTACGGTGGATTATATTCTGGTGCCCATCGGCGGCGGCGGCCTGTGCGCCGGGGTGGCTACCCTGGCCAAGCTTCTCAATCCCAAGATCCGCGTCATCGGCGTGGAGCCTGCAGGCGCCAACTGTATGCAGGTTTCTTTAAAGCAGGGGAAGGTGGCTACCCTTCCGGAGGTGAATACCATCGCTGACGGCACGGCTGTGAAGCATCCGGGAGAGAAGATTTTCCCCTACATCCAGCAGTATGTGGATGATATTATCACTGTGGAGGATTCCGAACTGATCGTGGCCTTCCTTGATATGGTGGAGAACCATAAGATAATCGTGGAGAATTCCGGCCTTCTGACCGTGGCGGCATTACGCCATCTCCGGGTGGAGAAGAAGAAGATCGTGGCCATCCTAAGCGGCGGCAATATGGATGTGATCACCATGTCCTCTGTGGTGCAGCACGGCCTGATCCAGCGGGACAGGATCTTTACGGTATCGGTCCTGCTGCCGGATACCCCCGGACAGCTGGCCAGGGTTTCCACCCTTCTGGCCTCTGAGGGAGGCAATGTAATCAAGCTGGAGCACAACCAGTTCATCAGCATCAACCGCAATGCGGCTGTGGAGCTGAGAATCACCCTGGAGGCGGAGGGAACCGACCACAAGAACAGGATCGTCCAGGCGCTGCAGGATGAGGGATACCGTCCCAAGCTGGTGAAATCCAAAGGGACTTACAGCGATTGAAAGAGGTAAGGCATGGAAATCGATAGAAAAACATCCATAATGCATAACATCCATTATTTCATCAAATGGACTGTTCTGTCTGTGATTACCGGAATTGTGGTAGGCGCGGTTGGGGCTGTTTTCGGTCATGGGGTAGTGATAGCCACCAATATCTGGCAGGCCCATTACTGGACCGTGTTTCTAATGCCTGTCTGCGGTCTTGTGATCGTAGGACTCTACAAGCTGTTTCGTGAGGAGAAGAACCGGGGCACCAATATGGTCCTGGATTCTATCTCCTCCGGGGAGGAGATCACCGTGGCCACAGGCCCCCTGATCTTTGTATCCTCCATCCTGAGCCATATGGTCAGCGCGTCTGCCGGCCGGGAGGGCGCTGCCTTACAGATCGGAGGAAGTATGGGAACACTGATCGCCCGGCTGGTTCACCTGGATGAGAATGACAAGAAGATCGCGGTCATGTGCGGCATGAGCGCCTGCTTCTCGGCTCTGTTCGGGACGCCCCTGGCTGCGGCGGTATTTTCCATGGAGGTAGTCAGCATCGGCCTCATGTACTACGCGGCCCTGGTTCCCTGCGTGTTCGCGTCCTTTATTGGAGCTGCTGTTTCCTTTCACTTTGGACTGGCGCCGGAGCATTATGACATCGGGGCATTTATGGAATTCTCCATTCCGGGAGCTGCCCTGGCGGTTCTTACAGGAATTCTCTGCGCGGTGGTGGGGATTTTGTTCTGTTCTTCCTTACATAAGGCCGGACATGCCTACCGGAAATATTTCCCCAATCCGTATATCCGGGTACTGGTAGGCAGCGGCCTCTATATCCTGCTGACACTGATCTTCAATGACCGCAGCTACAATGGCGGGGGACTCCACCTGATCGAGAAATGCTTTGAGGGGGAGATGGTGCCCTGCTATGCCTTTTTGATGAAGATCGTATTTACATCCGTGGCTCTGGAGGCCGGCTTCCGGGGCGGGGAGATTGTGCCTACCTTATGTATCGGGGCTACCTTTGGCGCTACGGTGGCGGCACTTTTGGGAATGCCTGTGGGGCTGTGCGCAGCCATGGGGATGGTGTGCCTGTTTGTCAGCGTTACTAACTGTCCGGTATCTACGATTCTGATGGCTTTTGAACTATTTGGCTTTGAGGCTATGCCGTATTTCGCCATTGCCATTGCGGTAAGCTTCACTTTATCAGGGTATTACGGGCTGTACAGCAGCCAGCGGTTTGTCTATTCCAAGATCCGGGCAGAGCATATTAACCGGCAGACCCACTAGGAGGAAATGTCCATGATGAAAGAGAACCCCCTGGTTTCACTGGAGCTGTTTGCGGAAGTTCCTTCTGCCACGCTGGATGCCTTATGGAAGGCAGGAAGGGTGCGCAGTCTCCACAAGAAATACATCCTGATCCATGCCCAGGAACAGGTGGGCTTTGTAGCAGTCCAGCTGAGCGGAAAGTCTATTGTCTACAATCTGACCCATGACGGACGCAGGAAAATCATCTTTATCCTGGGAAAAGGAGCTATCCTCAATGAGCGGATTCTGGGCAAGGGGGGATCCTCCCTGTTCTGCGAGATACTGGAGAGCAGCCATATATTTGTGGTTCCGGTGGCAGCGCTTCTGGGGCTGATGGAGCAGGACTTTGCCCTGGCCAGGGCGGTTCTGGTTGCCCAGGAGAAAAAGATCTGGCGCATGGCCCACCAGTTAAAGAATACCATGGGAAGTATCTACATGGAGCGGAAGCTGGCGGCAAAGCTGTGGAAGCTGGCCAGGGATTTTGGCGTGCCGGTACCAGAAGGGATCGAGATCGATATCTATCTGCCCATCACCCTTCTGGCAGATATGCTGGGAGCGCCGCGGGAGACTACCTCCCGGATCTGCGGGATGCTGGCAGAGGCTGGACTTATTACCATCCGCAAGAAGCGGATTATTGTCACTGCCCCGGACCGTATGGCCCATTTCTATAAAACCGGGGATATGTCATGAGACTGCCTGACAGCAGATTGAATATAACAGTTCAGACACCCGGTGAACTGTTACGTTTAAACAAATATTTTCAATAATTCTATAGAAATTTGTGATTCTGTGACAAACGTCACAGAATTTTTTTTGTCCTATTGATAAAATATTGTCAGAATCTGGTTACAGTACACGGGGCGGGAAAAACCGGACAAGAAGATGTGCCTGGTGAACGGTAACAGATAAGGCTATCTGGATTGTTAAGCAAAATCTATTTATTTTATGAAAGGAGTCACTATGGGCTACCAGATGTCACGAAAGGATGCAGACCATCTCTTCCAGACGTGGACGAAGCAGTATGATGTATTTGCGCCGAAACGTATGACAGGGGAGGGCTGTTTTTCGGATACGGATATTATCCGTTATGGAAAGGTCACCAGTCTGGACGAGATCGTATGGGATCAGAAATCGGATTATTCCATGAAGGAGGTTCTGCTTGCCATCAATGAAACGCTGTTTTATTTTACAGAAGATCAGACTACGGTACCGTCCGGCCCAGCAAAAGACCGGCTGGTGTTTGTGCGGGCCTGCGACCTGCATGGGGTAAAGCGTCTGGATGAGATCTATCTGAGAAACGGGTTTGAAGATTTCTATTATAAGCGGGTCCGGGAGCGGGTGCATTTCATCCTGATGGGCTGTGAAGAGACTTGTGATACGGGCTTCTGCGTCAGTATGGGGACAAACCGGACAGAAGATTACGATGCTTATCTGAAGGTGGACAGTCAAAAGGTCCTGCTGGATGTTCACTGGAATCCGCTGGCACCAGGTCAGCCGGACCCGGGGGCCATGGCGCCGGACCAAAAGACCTGGAAGGCAGATCCCGCCGTTTCCTTTTCAGTTAAAGAAAAGGAACCTCCGTATCGTCTCCAGATACGGGAAATCAGGCCGGATTATGTGACTGAGAATAAGGAAAAAGTGACTCTGCCTAAGCACCTTTCCAACGAAAGTTTCACAAAGGAGATCTGGCAGGAATATGGAAGCCGCTGCATTGGCTGCGGCCGCTGCAACTTCGTGTGTCCCACCTGCACCTGCTTTACCATGCAGGATATCTTTTATCAGGACAATCCGAAGGCCGGAGAGCGCAGGCGCGTCTGGGCATCCTGCCAGATTGACGGATATACAGACATGGCCGGAGGACACAGCTACCGGAAGAGCCAGAAGGACAGGATGCGCTTTAAGGTCATGCACAAGATCCATGACTTTGAAAAGCGGGCCGGGTATCCCATGTGCGTGGGCTGCGGCCGCTGCGACGCCGTGTGTCCGGAATACATATCTTACTCCAACTGTATCAACCGTCTGGCAAAGGAGGAAGCGCCTGACGGCATACCATTATGTCCAGAAAGCGTGGACAAAAAGGAGGAAACGTCCCATGAAAAATGAATATATTCCACAGCTCTCAACCATCCGGGAAGTGATCCGGCATACGGATGTTGAGTATACCTTCCGCATGGAATTTTCCGGTGACGTGAAGCCGGGGCAGTTCTTTGAGATATCCCTGCCCAAATTCGGGGAGGCTCCAATCTCCGTCAGCGGGATCGGGGAAGATACGGTGGATTTCACCATCCGCAGGGTAGGCAAGGTGACCAGTGAGATTTTTGAAAACTACATAGGCGACCGGCTTCTGATCCGGGGTCCTTATGGCAATGGTTTTGACTTAAGCAATTACCGGGGCCGGGAGCTGGTGGTGGTGGCAGGAGGAACCGGGCTGTCACCGGTCAAGGGCGTGGTGGATTATTTCGCTGCCCATAGGGAGGAGGCAGCGGATGTGACCCTGATCGCCGGGTTCAAGTCTCCGAAGGATGTGCTTTTTAAGGCAGATTTTGAGAGATGGAGGGAGACCATAAAGGTGATCCAGACCGTGGATACAGCGCCGGAGGGCTATGAGGGGCCTGTGGGTATGGTGACGAAATATATACCAGAACTGAAGCTTCGTGACATAGCCAACACTTCCTTTATCTGTGTCGGCCCGCCGGTCATGATCCGGTTCACCGTGCAGGAGATCCTGAAGCTTGGGGTACCGGAGGAGAACATCTGGGTGTCCCATGAGCGGAAAATGTGCTGCGGCCTGGGCAAATGCGGCCACTGCCGGATCGGCTCCACCTATATCTGTCTGGACGGCCCGGTCTTTAACTATGTGGAAGGCAAGAATCTGATTGATTAGGAGGGGAACATGGGACTGGATATTAACACCAAAAAATTGAAAAAGAATGCGTTCCGGGTGTCCAAGAAGCGGGGCATCGGCGCCTCCCGCATCCGGGTGCCAGGAGGGTATCTCAATGCCGGGGTTCTGGGGATGGTCCAGGAGATCGCCCAGACCTACGGCAACGGCTACGTCCATCTCACCAGCCGCCAGGGCTTTGAGATCGAGGGGATCCGACTGGAGGATATGGATGAGATCAACCGGAAGCTGCAGCCCATCTTAGAGCTTATAGGCACCAGGCAGACAGAGCCGGACACCGGTTATCCGGCCTCCGGAACCCGCAATATCAGTGCATGCATCGGCAACAATGTGTGTCCCTTTGCCAATTACAATACGGCAGAATTTGCCAGACGGATCGAGGGGGAGGTATTTCCCAATGACCTTCATTTCAAGATCGCGCTTACCGGATGTGCCAATGACTGCGCCAAGGCACGGATGCATGATTTCGGCATCATCGGTATGACCATGCCTCAGTATGATCCGGACCGGTGCGTGGCTTGTCAGGCCTGCATCAAGGGCTGCAAAAGCCTGTCAGTCAATGCTCTGCGTATAGAAAATTACAAAATTAAACGGGACGAGGAAAAATGCGTGGGCTGCGGTGTCTGCGTCACCAAATGCCCTACCCGCGCCTTTACCCGCAGCCGTAAGAAATATTACAAGCTGACCATCATGGGCCGCACCGGCAAGCGCAATCCCCGGCTGGGGGAGGATTTCCTCATATGGGCCGACGCGGACAATATTGTGAAGATTATCTTAAACACCTACCGTTTCGTGGACAGATACATCTCCCCGGATGCCCCGGCCAGAAAGGAGCACATCGGCTATATCATCGACAGGGTAGGGTTTGAGGAGTACAAGAAATGGGCCCTGGAGGGTGTAGAGCTGATGCCGGAAACCATAGTAAAAGAATGTGTATACTGGAGCGGTATTCATTTTGACCGGTAGATCTGCAGCCGTAATAGTTCAAAGGTTATCGGCGCGGGCAGATTCCGATAGGAGAGTGAGAGAATGAAGAAAATACAGTCGACCTGCAACTACTGTGCCCTGGACTGCAACCTGGATTTCTATGTGGAGGACAACCGGGTGGTCAGGGCAGTACCCACAGCCGGGTATCCGGTCAATGATGGTTTCTGCTGCATCAAGGGGCTGTCCCTGGATAAGCAGCAGACTACGGTGAAGCCATGCAGTCTGCCAAAGATACGCCAGAAGGACGGAAGCTTCAGGGAAGTATCCTGGGAAGAGGGCTTTCGCCATGTGGCAGACAAGCTGAAAGAGCTTCAGGCCAAATACGGGACAGAAAGTGTGGCCGGGATCAGTACCGGGCAGCTGACCCTGGAGGAGTTTGCCATTTTCGGCCATGTGATGCGTAACTATCTAAAAACCAATGTGGACGGCAATACCCGTCTGTGTATGGCTACTGCCGTAGTGGCCCACAAACAGAGCTACGGCTTCGACGCGCCTGGATATACCCTGCAGGATCTGGAGCTTTCGGACACCATCATTTTCATCGGATCCAATCCGGTGGTGGCCCATCCCATTCTTTGGGGACGGGTGAAAAAGAACCAGATACCAGGACACAAGGTCATTGTCATCGATCCACGCAGATCTGAGACTGCCCTCAATGCAGACCACTGGTACGGCCTGCGCTGGCGCAGCGATCTGCTGCTGCTTTATACTGTGGCAAACCTGCTGATTGACAAGGATTACCTGGATCATGAATTTATCAAGGCCCATACAGAGAAGTTCGAAGAGTTCCGGGAGTTTGTCCGGGACTATACCCTGGAGAAGGCCGTGGAGGGCACGGGCCTTTCCGCAAATCAGATCCTGGAGCTGGTGGAGCTGATCCACAATGGGAAACGGGTATCCTTCTGGTGGACCATGGGCGTCAACCAGGGCTATGAGGCTGTCCGCACCGCCCAGGCCATCATCAACCTGGCGCTGATGACCGGCAACATCGGAAAGCCTGGTACCGGAGCCAATTCCATCACCGGCCAGTGCAATGCCATGGGCTCACGGGTCTACAGCAATACGGCTGTCTTCTTCGGAGGCGGGGATTTCACCAATCCGGCCAGAAGAGAGCGGATCGCCAGTGTCCTGGGGGTGGAGGAGAGCATGCTGGCGGAAAAGCCGACCAAAACCTATAACCAGATCATCGAGGGCATCAACGCAGGGGAGATCAGGGGACTCTGGATCCTTTGTACCAATCCGCGCCACAGCTGGATCAACAATGAGACCTTTGCCACGGCGGCTAAGAAACTGGAGCTGTTTGTGGTTCAGGATATCTATGACACCATTGAAAGCGCCCAGGACTGCACTGTCTTCTTCCCGGTAGTCCCGGGACTGAAAAAGGAGGGCACCTACATCAATCTGGAGCGTCGTCTGTCGGCCATGCGTCCGGTTCTGGAGCGGGGGGAAAATGAGATCTCCGACTATGAAGCGATCCTGGGCGTAGGCAAGGCCCTGGGCATGGGCGATGCCTTAAAGGGCTGGGAAACTCCCAGGGACTGCTTTAACCTGATGCGTGAATGCTCCAGGAACATGCCGGGAGATATCACCGGAATCACCTGGGAGGCCCTGGAGGATTCCCATGGGATCCAGTGGCCCTATCCGGAGGGACGGGAGGCAGAGTTTTCGGAGGAACAGCGCCGTCTCTATGGGGACGGAAAATTCTTCACCCCCTCTAAGAAAGCCCAGTTTATGTTTGAAAAGGTTCGGGAAAACCCTCTTCCCCAGACAGAAAAATTTCCCTATGTGCTGAATACGGGCCGGGGAAGCGTGGGCCAGTGGCATACCCAGAGCCGGACCAGGGAGGTGCGTTTTGTGGAGGATGTGTCGGTGAAGAAGGCGTATCTTTATATGAATCCGGCCCTTGCCGCGAAAAAAAATATCCGGGAGCTGGATGAGATCCGGGTGCATTCGGTCAACGGTCAGAACGCGGTGTTCACGGTGAAGATGACAGGGAATGTGGGAGAGGAAGAGCTGTTTGCACCCCTCCATTATATCGAGTGCAACCGTCTGACACCGTCGGTTTATGATCCCTATTCCAAGGAACCGTCCTATAAGGCGACGCCGGTCTGGTTTGAGAAAGTGGAGGCAGGGGAAGGCAGGTGTGAAAAGACCGGGTGCCTATTGTGCAACTAAGAAGGAGGATGTATGTACCGTATAAAGATTGACCGCAGCCGTTGTATCGGCTGCCTGACCTGTGTGACGGCCTGCGTGGTCAGCCATCAGACAGAAAGCTCCGATGCCAGAAACCGTGTCACCATAGACAGCGGCACCCAGCCGGCGCCTATTTTCTGCCGTCACTGCGACCGGCCGGAATGTGTCTATACCTGCATGACCGGAGCCATGAAGAAGAATCCCCAGACCGGATATGTAGAGTATGACAAGGACCAGTGTGCCAGCTGCTATATGTGTATCATGTCCTGTCCCTATGGGATCCTGAAATATGACAGCATCGGCCACAAGGAGATCATGAAGTGCAACATGTGTGTCCACAGAAGCCAGGACGGCACAGCAAACCCCATGTGCGTGGAGAAATGTCCCATGCAGGCAATTACCCTGGAGGAGGTGTAAGGAATGAAGTATGTGGTATTAGGTTCCTCGGCAGCCGGGATCAGTGGGATCCGGGAGCTGCGCAGGCTGGATCCGGATAGTGGGATTGTGCTGGTATCCAGAGACGAGATGATCTATTCCCGCTGCATCCTGCACCATTATCTGGGCGGGGAGCGGACTATGGAGCAGCTGAATTTTGCGGAGAAGGACTTTGACAGGGTGTACCAGGTGGACTGGAAACGGGGAAGAACCTGCACAGGGCTTAACCGGGAGAACAAGAGCATTTCCCTGGACAATGGGGAGACGGTTTCCTATGACAAACTGCTGATCGCCACCGGCGCCCATACATATATGCCGGAGATTCCTGGCCTGGGGGAGGCTGTCAATGCCATAGGCTTCCGCAACATAGAGGATATCCAGGTATTAAAGGAAGCGGCGGCCCATGCAGAGCACATCGTAGTCATGGGCGCCGGACTGGTGGGGATGGACTGTGTCACCGGACTGCTGGATGCCGGAGTGAAGCCGGTGCTGGTAGAGACAGCCCGGTGGATGCTGGCAAAACAGCTGGATGAGACGGCGGCGGCCCGGTATCAGGAGGCATTTGCCGGGAAAGGAGTGAAGCAGTACTACGGCCACGGGATTTCCCGGGTGGAGCTGGATCCCGGGAAGAGGATCACAGAGCTGGTACTGGATGACGGTACCTGCCTTCCCTGCGACTGTCTGGTGGTGACTGCCGGGGTCCGTGCCAATGTGGAATTTCTGGAAGGGAGCGGCCTGACCCTGGGCCGTCAGGGCCTTGTCTATGACGAGACCGGAAAGACCAGTGACCCTCATATCTACGGGGCGGGAGATGTGTCCGGAGCCAGACCCATCTGGCCGGTGGCCGTGAAGGAGGGGATCGTGGCTGCCAGCAACATGGCCGGTGGCAGCCAGAGGATGACGGATTTCTTCGCAAGCAAATCCACCATGAATTTCCTGGGAATCCCCAGTATGTCCCTGGGAGATGTGAATCCCGCCCAGGAAGAGGGAAGAGCCGAGATCTGCCAGACAAAGGATTCCTACAAAAAGATCATCCACAGGAACGGAAAAATCACCGGAGCCATCCTCCAGGGGGATCTTGCTTACGGAGGGATATTGCAGCAGCTGATTGCGCAGAAGGTGGATATTACCAAAGTGAAGAAGCCAGTGTTTGATATTGATTATTCGGACTTTTTCCATATGGATGAGAATTTTGAGTTCTATTATGAAATGAACAGTCAGTGAAACAGAGAACTATGCCAGATCCATTTGGCGGAGCAAAAAACGGAGCGCAGGTTCTGATTGACGGAGCTGATGGGAATCAGAACCTGCAGCCGGTGGACTGGCAGCTTCAATACTTAGGGGGATGAAAATGGAACGATTAGAGAGAATGCCCGTACCGGTGCTTCCTGCATTCGTGGGTGCTCTGACCTTGGGAAATGTTTATTCGGGAATGGGGTATCCGGTAGTACGGCATATTACCATGTGGACCGCTACTGTGGTCCTGCTTCTTTATATTGTCAAGATCATAAAGTATCCGGGAGTATGCAAAAAGGAGTATGAGACCGTGGTACCCTGCAGTCTCTATGCAGGCTTTACTATGGTGACCATGATCCTGGGGAGCTATTACTTTGATTATGTGCCGGCCCTGGGGAAGGGGATGCTGTGCGCGGCCCTGGCTGTCCACGCGGTTCATATCCTGGTCTTCACCTACCGTAATGTGATCACAAAGCGGGTGATCGATACATTTGTTCCCAGCTGGTTTGTGACCTACAACGGGATCATGGTAAGCTGTGTGGTAGGCGGCCCCATGAACCTGGCAGGAATTTTGAAATACGTGGTGTACTATGGGATCGCGGTCTATGGGGTGATCATTCCCATCATGGTCTGGCGGCTTCTGAAGGTTCCCGTGAAGCCGGGGGTCTACCATACCATGGCTGTGGTGCTGGCGCCCTGCAGCCTCTGTGTGGTCAGCTATCTGAATGTGATCAAGGAGCCGGTGGCAGCTGTGGTCTATATCCTGTATGCCTGCGTTCTGGCCTCTCTGGCTTTTATCGTGGTGATGCTGCCGAGGTTTTTCGCCTTCCCCTTTGCGCCTGGATATGCGGGGCTGACCTTCCCCATGGCCATCGGGATCGTGGCTACCAATAAGATGACGGGCTTCCTTACTGGCGCCGGACAGGAGGGGCTGGCCGGGATGACGGCACAGCTTTCCGGCATCCAGACATACCTGACTACCATGATTGTGGGATATGTGCTGGTGAATTTCGTGATAATGGCGCTTAAGATTGAGCGGAAGTAAAAAATCCAAGCTGTTGCAGCTGGCTGCTGTTTACGGAAATTTTCCTGATTTTCGCCTTTGACTTTCTGGCTTTCTGCAAATATAATGAAAGAGAACTTAAGAAATATAAGGAGGTTCTGTTATGGTGAAAAAATCATTTTTTCAGGCAGCGTTTCTGGCAGGAGTGCTGGCCGTGACATGTGCCGGACAGGTTTTTGCCGGACCAGTTACCGAGGATCAGGCGAAAACCATTGCCATGGAGCATGCCGGAGTGGCACCGGACCAGGTGTCCTGGATCCAGACGGAGCAGGAGATGGAGGATGGCCAGATGGTCATCAATGTGGAATTTGTGACCAGGGACTACGGGGAATATAACTACGAGATCCTGGCTGGAGACGGGACGGTCCTGGGAGCGGATTATGAGAGGAAAGGAGTTCTGGAGGGAGACAATGCCGGCGGCAGCATTTCCCTGGAGAAGGCAAAGGAGAAGGCCCTGGAGCATGCAGGTCTGGAAGCAGACCAGGTGACCTTTCTGAAGGAAAAGTCGGAGCAGGATGACGGGAGACTGGAACACAAGGTAGAATTCTATACCGCCGGTTTCCAGAAATACGAGTACAAGGCGGACGCAAAGACCGGGGAGATCCTGGAGTGGGATTATGACGCGGACAGCCGCCACGCCCGCCAGGATGCGGCCCTCAGGAAAGGGCAGACAGCCGTAGCAGGGACCCAGACCTCCGGCGCGGCCGGACAGACCACCGCCAGTAAGGACGGCTCTGTCAGTCTGGAGGATGCCAAAGTAATAGCCTTAAAACAGGCCGGTCTGAGGGACAGCCAGGTCACCTGGGGCCGCGTCCATAAGGAGTACGACGACGGCCGCCAGATCTACAAGGGCGAATTTTACCATGATGTGATGGAGTATGAGTTTGAGGTGGATGTCCGCACCGGAGAAATCGTGGACTGGGATGTGGAGAGTATATACGATTAAGGTGAGATAACAGTTCAGACGGGCTTTCTGTCTCCGACGCTTTTCGGGGACAAGAAGCATCGTCTGAACTGTTACAATTATTCAGATTTATCCCAGCCGCCTGATAATAGCATCCCGGTACTCCTCTGTAGTAGCGTGTCCGCCCAGGTCCGGGGTCAGGACATGGCCCTCGGCCAGGACCTGGTCAACCGCGCTGCGGATCCTGGACGCGGAGTCAAAATCCTTAAGGTATTCCAGCATCATGCAGGCAGACCAGAGCAGGGCCGTGGGATTGGCGATATGCTTTCCCGCGATATCCGGGGCGCTGCCATGGACAGCTTCGAACATGGCGTAGCCGGTTCCTAAGTTGCTGGAGGGCAATAGGCCCAGGCCGCCGATGAGTCCGCTGGCAAGGTCAGAGATCAGGTCGCCATAGAGATTAGGCATGACCAGCACATCGAACTGGTTGGGGTTCATGACCATCTGCATGCAGGTGTTGTCAATGATCTTGTCATTGGTCTCAAGCTCCGGATATTCCCGGGCAATATCCTGGAAGATGGAGAGGAAGAGACCGTCTGACATTTTCAGGATATTGGCCTTGTGGACGCAGGTGACCTTTTTGCGGCCGTGGGTCCTGGCGTATTGGAAGGCGTCACGGATGATCCGTTCACTGGCCTTTCTGGTGATTACTTTGGTGGCGTGAACCGTGTTCTCGTCAATCTGTTCTTCAATGCCCACATAGAGGTCCTCTGTATTCTCACGGAAAATGACCATATCGATATCATGGAAGGGAGTCTTCACCGCTGTGTTGGATCTGGCCGGACGGATATTGGCGTAAAGGTCATATTTGTTCCGCAGGGTGACATTCAGGGAACGGAAGCCTTTCCCAATAGGTGTGGTGATGGGGGATTTTAAGAGGATCCTGTTCTTTTCAAAGGACTGGTAGGCCGCCTCCGGAATCAGGGCACCATTTCGCTGCCATTCAGCTTCCCCTACATCGAAAATCTCATAAGCAAGTCCGGCGCCGGCGGCCCTGAGAATCTCCAGCACACAGGCCGTGATCTCCGGTCCGATCCCATCTCCGCGAAATACCGTAATTGTCTTTTCCATTCAAAGTCCTCCATTCTTGTTGTAAAGTCCTCCCGGATTCCCACCCCATCTGCCTTTGCGGGTGGGAATCCGGGGGCGGCAAAAAAGTAAAGGGACCCCACCTGCTGTGTGATCCCCCATTCTGTGTTCGTTGTGAACATGGGAAGATGATAGCATAAAACAGAGGTAAAGTCAATAGGCTGTGTTGGACACAATGAAAAGTCTGTGGTAGTAGTGTAACAGTTCAAGGGGTATCTGATGAACTGTTACGATGAAGCAATGCGAACATCAGTTCGTAAAGAAAAAACACTTGACACCCGTCTCCCTTTCGTGTATGATAACTCAGGTGGTGTTATGGAAAGTTTAGTAAGACAGAGTATGCTGTATGATTTTTACGGGGAACTGCTGACAGAGCATCAGAGGAATGTCTATGAGGACGTGGTACTTCATGATCTGTCCCTCAGCGAGATCGCCCAGGAACAGGGGATCAGCCGTCAGGGGGTTCATGACCTGATCAAGCGGTGTGACCGGATCCTGACCGGCTATGAAGAGAAGCTCCATCTTATCAGCAAGTTTGAGACGACCCGCCGGATGGTGGAAGATATCCACAGAAAGACCAGACAGTTCAAGGAAACCAGGGATGAGGCCCTGATCGGGGAGATCGAGCAGATTTCCAGTGATATCATGGAGCTGTGACCGGCACAGAAGCCATCACGTCAGCGAATCTGTCAGGGAGAATGTGAATTGTCTGTTTTATCCGGCTTTACATGTGACAGGATCCCGGGTCAGCCGGGAACAGACCAGTCAGGAGGATTGATATGGCTTTTGAGAGCTTGTCCGATAAATTGCAGAATGTATTCAAGAGCCTGCGGGGCAAGGGCCGTCTGACAGAAGCGGACGTGAAGACTGCCCTCAAGGAAGTCAAGATGGCGCTTCTGGAGGCAGATGTCAGCTTCAAGGTGGTGAAGCAGTTCGTCAGCTCTGTGCAGGAGCGGGCTGTGGGCGAAGAAGTGCTTGGTTCCCTGCAGCCGGGCCAGATGGTTATCAAAATCGTCCATGAGGAGCTGATCCGTCTCATGGGTTCCGAGACCACAGAGATCCAGATGAGGACCGGAGGCGAGATCACGGTCATCATGATGGCCGGTCTCCAGGGTGCAGGTAAGACCACTACCACAGCCAAGATCGCCGGCAAGCTGAAGGCTAAGGGGAAAAAGCCCCTCCTTGTGGCCTGCGACGTATACCGTCCGGCTGCCATCCAGCAGCTGAAGATCAACGGGGAGAAGCAGGGAGTTCCGGTATTTTCCATGGGAGAGAACCAGAATCCGGTGAATATCGCCAGGGCAGCCTTAGAGCATGCGGCAAAGAACGGCCTCAATGTAGTGATCCTGGATACAGCAGGACGCCTCCATGTGGATGAAGATATGATGGAGGAGCTGGTGAACATCAAGGAGGCTGTCTGTGTACACCAGACATTGCTGATCGTAGATGCCATGACCGGCCAGGATGCGGTCAATGTAGCCAGCCAGTTCAATGACAAGGTGGGCATCGACGGAGTGATCCTGACCAAACTGGACGGCGACACCAGAGGAGGTGCGGCCCTCTCGATCCGGGCCGTGACCGGCAAGCCTGTTCTCTATATCGGTATGGGAGAGAAGCTTTCGGATCTGGAACAGTTCTATCCGGACCGTATGGCATCCAGGATCCTGGGAATGGGCGATATCCTGACCCTGATTGAGAAGGCGGAGCTGGAGGTCAATGAGGAAAAGGCCAGGGAGATGAGCCAGAAGCTGCGCAAGGCAGAGTTCGATTACAATGATTTCCTTGAGCAGATGAACCAGATCAAGAAGATGGGTGGTGTGGCCAGCATTATGAGTATGATGCCGGGCATGGGCCAGATGAAAGGCGGGATGCCGGAGGTAGACGAGTCCGCCATGGGCCGTGTGGAGGCTATCATCCTCTCCATGACCAGGGAGGAGCGTGCCAATCCGTCCCTGATGAACCCGTCCAGGAAGCAGCGGATTGCCAGAGGCGCCGGCGTAGATATCAGCGAGGTCAACCGCATTGTCAAGCAGTTCGACCAGATGAAGAAGATGATGAAACAGTTTTCCGGCATGATGGGCAAGAAGGGACGCACAGGTATGGGCGGACTGGGAGGTATGCTTGGGAAGTTCAAGATGCCCTTTTGAATTGCTAACAATACAGATTTCTGTATTTGTTGATAGACAGCCGGGATGAGCTCTGGCAGGATTTTTGCAGGCTGCTTTATACAGCGGCAGGAAAGGGTATAACTCCCTGGGAAACCTGATTCAGACACATTCCGGGAATATAGTATTCACATTTAATTTTCAGGAGGAAATGAACAATGGCAGTAAAGATGAGATTAAGAAGAATGGGCGCTAAGAAGAAACCGATCTACAGAATCGTTGTGGCTGATTCCAGATCCCCAAGAGACGGCAAGTTCATTGAGGAAGTGGGAACCTACAATCCGAATCTGGAGCCCAGCGCAATCAAGTTTGATGAAGAAGCTACCAGGAAATGGCTGGCAACCGGTGCACAGCCTACAGACCGTGTGGCAAAGCTTCTGAAGACAGCCGGCATCCAGTAAAAATAAGAGCCTTTTCCGGAATCTGCGGTTTTGGCGCAGCTGTTCTGGTTCTATACAGAGGAGCTATGTTCTGGCAGGTTTTATTAAGGCAATATGAGGTGATTGCTTATGAAGGAATTGGTTGAGGTTATCGCGAGAGCATTGGTAGATAATCCAGATGAAGTAGTAGTGACCGAGGCTGAGAAGGACGGCGAGACAGTGATCGAATTGAAGGTTGCGCCATCTGACATGGGTAAGGTGATCGGCAAGCAGGGACGTATTGCCAAAGCGATCCGTTCGGTTGTCAAGGCAGCTGCTTCCAAAGAAGAGAAAAAAGTGGTTGTGGATATTCAGTAGGCAGATGGGGCTGTCGTAAATGCTGGCGCTCACACATATGAGGCAGGGTGCAAAACACATTCATGCCGGATGCTGTGTGTCGTGTCAGTTTGCGGCAGCTTTTTCTGTATTTATGGCTTTTCGTTTACCGGTAGCGCGTGTTTTCCGTACAGATAAGTATGAGGTTGATGATATGGATGATACATTGCGGGTCGGCGTCATTTCCTCCACCCATGGGGTGCGGGGGGAAGTGAAGGTGTATCCCACCACAGATGACGCAAACCGTTTTAAAAAGCTGAAGCAGGTGATCCTGGATACGGGGCAGGATCAGATGACCCTGCATATCGAAGGAGTCAAATTCTTCAAGAAAATGGTGATCCTGAAATTCAGGGAATTCAACGATATCAATGAGATAGAGAAGTATAAGGGGCGGGATCTTCTGGTCACCAGGGACCAGGCAGTGAAGCTGGGGCCGGATGAGAACTTCATCACCGACCTGATTGGGCTTTCGGTGATTACAGATGAGGGGGAGACCTTCGGTACCTTAAAGGACGTGATCCAGACCGGGGCCAATGATGTCTATGTGATCGAACACAGGGACGGGAAGGAATATCTCTTCCCGGCAATCAGACAGTGCATTCTGAATGTGGATCTGGAGAAGCAGGAGATGACGGTCCATATCATGGACGGGCTGCTGGATCTGTAAGACAGGGGATGAGAAACCATGAATTTTCATATCTTGACATTGTTTCCCGATATGGTTCTGGATGGGCTTAACACCAGTATTATCGGACGGGCTGTAGAGCGGGGGCTGCTTTCCATTGAGGCAGTCAATATCCGCGACTATACTCTGGAGAAGCACCGGCATGTGGATGACGCGCCCTACGGCGGCGGCGCCGGGATGGTGATGCAGGCAGCGCCTGTGTGCGATGCCTACCGGGCCTTATGTGAGCGGACCGGAAAAAAGCCCAGGGTGCTTTACATGACTCCCCAGGGCCGTGTATTCAACCAGGAGATTGCCAGGGAGCTGGCAGGGGAGGAGGATCTGGTCTTCCTTTGCGGACACTATGAAGGGATCGATGAGCGGGCCCTGGAGCTGATTGTTACCGATTACCTTTCTATCGGGGATTATGTGCTGACCGGCGGAGAGCTTCCGGCCATGGTGATGATCGATACCATCTCCAGGCTGGTACCCGGAGTCCTGGGCAATGATGTGTCCTCGGAGGTGGAATCCTTTCACGACAATCTCCTGGAATATCCCCAGTACACCCGGCCCGAGGTCTATGAAGGGATGCGGGTTCCGGAGGTTCTGCTGTCGGGCCATCACAAAAATATTGAGGAATGGCGCAGGCAGAAATCTATCGAGCGGACGTTAATGCGGCGCCCGGATCTTCTGGAGAATGCCAATCTCTCCAAAAAAGAACGTATATATCTGGAGAAACTACTTGCATCCAGAGAAAATCTATGATAAGATGACAGAGTTGTGACGAAAAAGAGATGGTCCTCTGATGCGATACAGCATGACCTTCCGGGAAGTACCGCAGGCTGCATACATGCATTACAGAACATCAAACATATGAAGGAGGTTCACACAAATGAATGAGATTATTAAAAGCATCGAAGCTACCCAGATGAAGGAGTCCGTGCCGGAATTCCGCGTCGGTGATACCGTGAAGGTCTACAACAAGATCAAAGAAGGTAACCGTGAGAGAATCCAGGTATTTGAGGGTACTGTGATCAAGAGACAGAATGGCGGGGCAAGAGAGACCTTCACCGTACGCAAGAATTCCAACGGAATCGGCGTGGAGAAGACCTGGCCGGTACATTCTCCTTTTGTTGACAATATCGAGGTTGTCCGCCATGGTAAGGTAAGACGCGCGAAGCTGAACTACCTGAGGAACAGAGTTGGTAAGGCAGCTAAGGTAAAAGAGCTGGTTAAATAATCACCATAGTCCAGGGAGCGGACCCGCTCCAGGGCAATTGATCAAGACTGTGTTGACGGGGGGACAAGAAAGTTTGTCCCCTCATTTTTTATTCAGGGATGGGGTATAACGGGTGGAATTCTATAAAACTAATGAACAGAGTATGATCCGCCGGGTGTTTGGCTGGATTGTAGATATCGCGGTGGCTCTTGCATTTGCCTGGTTCTGTCTGCATTCCTTCGGGACACAGGTGCAGATGGTGGGTCAGTCGATGATGCCGCTTCTGCAGTCGGGGGATGTGGTTCTGGTAGACCGGCTGTGCTATGATTTTGGAAAGCCGGACCGTATGGATATTGTAGTGTTTTTGCGGGATGACAACAGAGCCAACATTAAGCGGGTCATTGGGATCCCGGGAGATGTGGTCCAGATCACCAACGGTTTTCTTTATCTCAACGGGGAACGGCTGGCAGCGGAGGAAGGGCTGGATCAGGTGGCTCTGGCAGGACTTGCCGAGCATCCGGTGGAGCTTGGAGAGGGAGAATATTTCCTTCTGGGAGACAACCGGGACAGCAGTGAGGACAGCCGGTTTGCCAATGTGGGAAACGTGCGGGAGGAGCAGATTCTGGGAAAAGTGTGGATGCGGATCTTTCCACTGCTTGATATGGGACTGATCCGTTCCAGATAAGGAGGAGTCCTTGTGAATATTCAATGGTATCCAGGGCACATGACAAAAGCAAAGCGTGCCATGAAGGAAGATATGAAACTGATTGATCTGGTGATTGAGCTGGTGGATGCGCGGGTCCCGCTGGCCAGCCGGAACCCGGATCTGGATGAGCTGGGAAGAGGAAAGTCCCGTATCGTGCTGCTCAACAAAGGGGATCTGGCGGACGAAAGACTCAATGAGGCATGGACCCGGTATTTCCAGGAAAAGGGATTCTTTGTATTAAAGGTCAATGCCCGTAGCGGCAGCGGACTCAAACAGTTAAACGGAGTGGTCCAGGAAGCCTGCAGGGAGAAGCTCCAGAGGGACAGAAAGCGGGGCATCCTGAACCGTCCGGTCCGTGCTATGGTGGTGGGGATCCCCAATGTAGGCAAATCTACCTTTATCAATTCTTTCACAGGAAAGGCCTGCACAAAAACCGGAAACAAGCCGGGGGTAACAAAGGGGAACCAGTGGATCCGGTTAAATAAGTCCCTGGAGCTCCTGGACACCCCTGGGATCCTCTGGCCCAAATTCGAGGACCAGAGGGTAGGGCTGCTTCTGGCCTTCATCGGCTCCATCAATGATGAGATTCTCCACAAGGAAGAGCTGGCTATGGAGCTGATCCGGTTTTTGATGGAATATTATCCTGGTGTACTGGAGAAACGGTATCAGATAGACGTCAGAGAAGAGCCGGCAGCCGGCAATGAGACAGGTGCCGGTATGACAGCCGGCAATGAGCCGGAGGACAGTAACGGACATGGGTCAGACCAGTCACCGACCGGAAAAAAGGCCAAAGTCCAGGCCGCGTCCGTGCTGACACAGATTGCCCAGGCACGGGGCTGCCTGATGAAGGGGAAAGAGACTGATACGGCGAAAGCCGCCGGGATCCTTCTGGATGACTTCCGCAGCGGCAGGCTGGGGCGGATCACTCTGGAATTTCCGGAAGCTGATATACCATAATAAGCCGGGAAAATCCCGTCTGGTGATACGGCAGGCTGCGAGGAACCGGCCCCGGCAGACTGTTGGGTCGTGAAGGATTTATTTTTTGAGATATGCCGGAAAGGAAGAGAATGATGGCACGTAAAATGACAGAAGAAAAGCTTCAGGCAGAGCGTCTCCGTCTGAAGGCCATGCGGGAATATGAAGACACCTATGACGCGTGTGCCTGTCTGTGCGGGGTAGATGAAGCCGGACGAGGCCCTCTGGCCGGACCGGTGGTGGCAGGAGCCGTAATCCTGCCAAAGGATTGTGAGATTCTCTATCTCAACGATTCCAAGAAGCTGTCGGAGAAACGGCGGGAGAAGCTGTACCTGGAAATCCGGGAGAAGGCGGTAGCCTGGAACGTGGGGATCGTCAGTCCCATGGTTATCGACCAGATCAATATCCTGCAGGCCACTTATGAGGCTATGAGGCAGGCGGTCAGGGGGCTTAAGGTGATGCCGGAGCTTCTTCTCAATGACGCTGTTACCATCCCGGACATGGACATTGCCCAGGTGCCTATCATCAAGGGGGATGCCAAAAGTGTATCCATCGCCGCGGCCAGTATCCTGGCCAAGGTTACCAGGGATCATATGATGACAGAGTACGACGGGCTCTTCCCGGAATATGGCTTTGCAAAGCATAAGGGATATGGGACGGCAGCGCATATTGCGGCGATCCGGGAGTATGGTCCATGCCCGATTCACAGAACCACTTTTATAGGGAAATTTGTGGAGCAAAGGTCAGGGACAGAAGAATCGGAGGAATCCGGGGAAACCGGACCTGAACCGGAAAAAGAGTGGGGAAAGAAAAATAAACGCAAAACCGGCGCGGACTACGAACGTCTGGCGGCGGAGTATCTGGAGCAGAAGGGCTACCAGATCCTGGAGCGTAACTGGAAGCATCCTTTTGGGGAGCTGGATCTGATCGCCCGGAAGGACAGGGTGGTGGTCTACTGCGAGATCAAGTACCGCAGCAGTGAGGAATACGGATCCCCCCTGGAGGCAGTGGATACCCGGAAGCAGACACGGATTGGCCGGGCTGCTGCCTGCCATTTTGCCGGATACCAGAGAGGAGAGGAGCTGTCTTTACGGTTTGACGTGATCGGGATTGATAAGGCGGGAGAAATTACCCATATAGAAAATGCTTTCGATTATCCTGATACATAGTAAACTTCAGACAGCCCATCTAAACAGTTAGGATACATAAAGCATAAGTCGGTGATAAGGAAGTTGCCATCCGGTATACAGAGAGACAGAGAATGTATAAAGCCATGGGGATAGTTCAATCAGAAAGGAAACCAATAATGGAATGGATTCGTAAACCAGCCGGGGAGCACCTGGAGAAAATGACAAAGCACGGTGTGACGTATCTGTCCTTCCCGGCTCTCTCTAAGACAGGGCTTGTGAGCCATGCTTTTTCTACCAGACTTGGCGGGGTCAGCCAGGGATGCTTTGCAACCATGAATTTTACCTTTACCCGCGGGGATAATCCGGAGCATGTGATGGAGAATTACCGCCGGATGGCCCGGGTGCTGGGGGAGGAGACGGAGCGCATGGTCCTTTCCCACCAGACCCACACGACCCATGTGCGGACAGTGACGGAGGAGGACGCGGGAAAGGGAGTGGTCCGGGAACGGGATTATCATGATGTGGACGGACTGATCACCAATGTTCCTGGCCTTGTACTGGTGACCTTCTACGCGGACTGTGTGCCTCTCTATGTGGTGGATCCGGTTCACAAGGCCATCGGCCTGTCCCACTCCGGGTGGCGCGGCACGGTGAACCGTATGGGAAGGGAAACCCTGAAACAGATGAACCAGGAATATGGTACCGATCCGGCAGATGTTATCTGCTGCATCGGCCCCAGCATCTGCCAGAGCTGCTTTGAAGTGGGAAAAGAGGTGGCAGATGCCTTTGGCGGGGCATTTGACCAAATGTACCATTCACAGCTTTTCTACAAGAAGGAGAACGGAAAGTACCAGCTGGATCTGTGGCGTGCCAACCAGATCATCTTTGAGGAGGCGGGGGTACCTGCGGCGCAGATCCATACCACGGATATTTGTACCCACTGCAACCCGGATCTTCTGTTCTCCCACAGAACCATGGGCAATGAACGGGGGAATCTGGCAGCGTTTCTGTGTCTGAAGGCCTAGAGCGTGTCTGAAAATTCATTCCCGCCATCTGTACGCCCCACTTTGCGGTATATTTGGGCCAAATTCAGGTTACATAGCCCACTATGCGCCCTTCATTTGGCCCAAATCTCCCACAAACTGTGACGCACATCTGCCAGAAAGCAATTTTCAGACACACTCTAGACTACAATACCCATGAGTGCAGATTTCCTATATACGGCAAAAACCATAAGCGCAGAATAAGGGCCACTGTCCGGACGGCTGTTATCAGCCAGGGCAGCGGCCCTTTGTTATATTCTGGTTAACGGATTATATTGTCTGTGTAAATGTGCCGGAATGTACATAAGAGTCAGGATGCATGCTGCTGGGATGTATATAAGGATCCGGCCGGCGCCGGAATGTACATAAGGGTCAGGATACCTGCTTCCGGGACATACACATTATACGATTCTTTGAAAATACTCGTACCCGCCGGCCTGGTATCTCTGCACCAGCTTCTGGATCTTGGCAGTGGGCGAGAGGACATCGCTGATGGAGACATCGTGGTTCAGGGAGTTTACTACAGCGGCCAGATATTTGCTGATATCGGCCTCCAGGTACCATTCACGCTCCAGGAGGGCTTTGGGACGGTAGTTCAAGTTGGAGGTGATCACATAGTCTATGTAGCCTTTGTGGTAGAATTCGTCAAATTTCCCGAGGCCGCTGGTGAACAGGGCGAAGGTACAGCAGATGATTACCTTGCCGGCCTTGCGTTCTTTAAGCTCCCTGGCGGTATCCAGCATACTTTCGCCGGAGGAGATCATATCATCGATGATCAGCACGGTCTTGTCCTTCACGGAGGAACCAAGGAATTCATGGGCTACGATAGGATTGCGTCCGTCAATGATCTTGGAATAGTCGCGGCGCTTGTAGAACATGCCCATGTCCACTCCCAGATTGTTGGCCAGATAGACGGCGCGGTTCATGGCGCCTTCATCCGGGCTGATGACCATCAGATGGTCCTTGTCAATCCGGAGGTTCCTGTCATGTTCAAACAAGGTCTTCACGAACTGGTAGGTGGGCATGAAATTGTCAAAGCCGTGAAGGGGGATGGCATTCTGGACACGGGGATCGTGGGCATCAAAGGTGATGATGTTGGAGACACCCATGGATACCAGCTCCTCCAGGGCCATGGCACAGTCCAGGGATTCCCGCTTGGAGCGTTTGTGCTGACGTCCTTCGTACAAAAATGGCATGATAACATTGACACGGTGTGCAGTGGCAACAGAAGCTCCGATGATGCGTTTCAAATCCTGGTAGTGGTCATCCGGGGACATGTGATTGGTATATCCGTACATGCTGTAGGCAAGACTGTAATTGGTAATGTCCACCATGGCATAGAGATCTGCGCCGCGGACGGATTCGTTGATAACCGCCTTGGCTTCTCCTGTGCCGAAACGGGGACACATGCAGTCCAGCAGATAGGAGTCCACGTCATAACCGCGGTAATTTAAGTCCTTCTTACGGCGGATCAGCTCCTCTGTATCATTCTGGCGAAACCTGACAAGATGTTCATTAACCTTTAAAGCAAGGTCTTTGCTGCTTTCCAGGGCAGCAATTTTCAATGGTGCAACCGGAAGTGCGTCATTGAATACATAGTTGTTTGCCATTTCCCTACTCCTTTTGTAAATGATTTGGTACTATCATGAATATACCATATTTAAAACCTGGTCGTAAATAGAATTTGGTACATTTTCCCGAAAAATACATTCTCCGGACATACTTATTCCCCCCTTCGGGGGAATTTGTGGTATAATGATTACAAAAGCCAGAAGCGGCATAAAGAGGGCGCATGAGAGAGCGCATTGCTGATATGATTAAGGTTATTACAGGAGAGACCAGGTATGAAAAACGGACATCTGATAAAGTCTATTGATCCCGGATCGATTGCAGAAGAGCTGGAACTGGAGCCGGGAGACCGTCTTCTGGCCATCAATGGCAATGAGATTGAGGATATTTTTGATTATGAATATTATGTGAACAGTGAGAGCATGGTGATGCTGGTAGAGAAGGCAGACAAAGAAGTGTGGGAGCTGGAGATAGAGCATGACTATGAGGAGCTGGGGATCACCTTTGAAAATGGGCTCATGAGCGATTACCGTTCCTGCAGCAACAGGTGCATTTTCTGTTTCATCGACCAGATGCCTCCGGGTATGCGAAAGACCCTGTATTTTAAGGATGACGATTCCAGACTGTCTTTTCTCCAGGGAAACTACGTGACCCTGACCAATATGAAGGAGCATGATATCAGGCGGATCATCGACTTTAAGCTGGCACCCATCAATATCTCAGTCCATACCACCAATCCAAAGCTGCGGTGCCAGATGCTGAACAACCGTTTTGCCGGGAAGGCGCTGAAGATGATCGATACCCTGTACGAGGCAAAAGTACCCATGAACGGTCAGATCGTGCTGTGTCCGGGGGTGAATGACGGGGAAGAGCTGGAACGGACCATTCATGATCTCTCCGCTTATCTGCCATATATGGAAAGTGTATCTGTAGTTCCGGTGGGACTTTCCAGATTCCGGGACGGGCTCTATCCTCTTGAAGCCTTTGACAGGGGATCAGCCCGGGAAGCCCTTGTGACCATCGAAAAATGGCAGAGAAAGCTGTATCAGGACCATGGCACCCATTTCATCCATGCCAGCGACGAGTTCTATATTCTGGCCGGACAGGAGCTGCCGGATGAGGAACGCTACGACGGCTACCCGCAGCTGGAAAACGGTGTGGGTATGCTGCGGCTTCTGGATACAGAGGTGTCGGAGGTTCTGGAAAGGATTGCGCAGTTGCCGGTCTCCGGGGCAGAGGGCATTGGAGAAACCATGGAAGGCGGCACGGCCAGTGACATGGTGAGCCGGGAAGCAGAGTGGGCGGAGACTGGGGATGTTGGATATGCAGATATTGAGGGGGAAGCCTCCGGGGATATGGTTGTCCTGGAATTAACAAAGCTTCTGGAGTCCGCGCCCATAGAGCCGGAGACCATTTCCGTGGCCACAGGCCTTCTGGCACTTCCCTATCTGGAAAAACAGCTTGCAAAGATCCGGGCCTGGTATCCCCAGAAGCGGATACTGGTCTATGGGATCCGCAATGACTTTTTCGGGGAGATGATCACAGTCACCGGACTTCTCACCGGTCAGGATATCAAAAACCAGCTGAAGGACAGAGAGCTGGGCAGCCGCCTGCTCCTTTCTGTATCCATGTTCCGCAGCGGGGAAGAGGTTTTTCTGGACGATATGACCAGACAGGAGCTGGAAACCGCTTTACAAGTTCCGGTAAATATTGTAAAATCAAGCGGACTGGATCTTGTACGGGCAGTATTGTATCCCACAGAGGAGAATGCTCCCGTATACCAGGGATATGAATGTCCTGACAGGTAAATGACATCCAGTGACAATCTTTCTGTATACAGTCATTTGCAGCAGCTTAGAGCGTGTTTGAAAATTCATTCCCGGCATCTCCACAAGGGACGCCTTCGGTG
>CAJTOW010000034.1:0-5264 GCA_910577655.1 uncultured Lachnospiraceae bacterium
TCCGGCGGATGCGCAGAAAATGTGAATGGAAGATGTCACTTCGTGACCCCATTTTTCCGCAGTTCAGCGCCGGAGCGCTGAACTTTCAAAGTAATAACTGTTACGTCTGGATCTGACGCAGCAGGGAAAAGAGGGAACGTTGATATATGGGAAATGTTCTGACTAAAAGGCTGTACAAGATGCGTAACCATCTGACACAGACGCAGTTTATCGCTTTTGGATTCATGCTTATCATCATGACCGGGACCCTGCTCCTTATGCTGCCGGTCTCCAGCAGGAATGGGGGACATGGAAGTTTCCTGAACTGTCTGTTCACAGCCACCAGCGCTTCCTGCGTGACTGGTCTGGTGGTCTATGATACCTGGAACCAGTGGTCCCTGTTTGGCCAGCTGGTGATCCTGCTCATGATCCAGATCGGAGGGCTGGGATTCATTACCATCGGAGTCTTTCTCTCTATTGTGCTGAGGCGGAGGATCGGCCTTAAGGAACGGGGGCTGATGCAGGAGAGTGTGAATACCCTGCAGATCGGCGGGGTAGTCCGGCTGGCCAGGAAGATCATCATCGGTACCGCCCTGATCGAGGGAACAGGAGCTGTCATTCTGGCTCTTTGCTTTATCCCGGAATACGGCTTGTTCCGGGGTATTTATTATGGGATCTTCCATTCGATATCTGCCTTCTGCAATGCGGGATTTGATCTCATGGGCTGTCAGGCACCCTTCAATTCCCTGGTGGACTATTACAATGACTGGATTGTCAATGTGGTCATCATGCTGCTGATTACGCTGGGGGGTATCGGCTTTGTGGTGTGGGATGATGTAAGCCGCAATCATCTGCATGTCAGAAAGTACCGGCTCCATACCAAGCTGGTGCTTTTGAGCTCCTTTGTACTGACCTTTGGCAGCGCGATTCTTTTCTACATTTTTGAACGTGGGAATCTGCTGGTGGGGATGGATCCTGGCGGGAGGATCCTGACTTCCCTGTTCAGTTCTGTGACAGCCAGAACCGCCGGCTTCAATACAGTGGATACGGCGGCGCTTACCGACAGCAGCAAACTTCTGACCATTATCCTGATGTTCATCGGAGGCAGTCCCGGTTCCACGGCAGGCGGTGTCAAAACTACCACCATGGTGGTACTGTACTTATATCTGTGGTCCACAATCCGGAGAACCTACGGGGTCAATGCTTTTGACCGGAGGCTGGAGGAGGAAGCCATCAAGCATGCCAGCGCCATCTTTATGATCAACCTGAGTCTGGCCCTGGCCGGAAGCCTTTTCCTTATGTCCACCCAGGGTCTGGAGATGACGGATGTATTTTTTGAGACATTCTCTGCCATCGGCACGGTGGGTATGACTACCGGGATCACCCGGCTTTTGTCACCGGCCTCCCGTCTGGTGATCATTTTTCTGATGTACTGCGGAAGAGTGGGCAGCTTGTCCTTTGCCTTGGCCTTCACACAGAACAAGCGGGTCGCCAGGGTGAAACAGCCTATGGAACGGATCACCATCGGTTAGTGGTTTAAACAGATAATCCCAGAGCGGAGGAAAGGAATAGAAAATGAAATCAATACTGATCATCGGAATGGGACGTTTCGGACGTCATCTGTGCAGGAATCTGTCGGTTCTTGGTAATCAGATTATGATCGTGGATGAGAAGGAGGAGAATCTGGAGGAGATGCTCCCCTATGTGGTCAGCGCCAAGATCGGGGACTGTACCAATGAGGCGGTGCTGGGGAGTCTTGGTATCGACAACTTTGATCTGTGTTTTGTGTGCATCGGCACCAACTTCCAGAGCAGCCTGGAGATCACCAGTCTGGCAAAGGAGATGGGCGCCCGGTATGTGGTCAGCAAGGCCAACCGTGATATCCACGCCAAATTCCTTTTGAGAAACGGCGCTGACGAGGTGATCTACCCGGACCGGGACATTGCGGAGAAGATGGCAGTGCGCTACAGCGCCAATCATGTCTTTGACTATATTGAACTGACGGATGAGTTCTCCATTTATGAGATTCCTCCTCTCGCGGAATGGGTGGATAAATCCTTAAAGGAACTGAGCATCCGCAACCGTTACCATATCAGTATCCTGGGAACCAAGGAAGGAGAACAGGCCAAGCTGATGCCTCCGGCCGATTACGTGATCCGCAGGGACGAGCACCTGATGGTCATCGGCAGGAAAGAGGATGTGGACAAGATACTCAGGCAGATACCATAAAGTTATTTAATTATGAGGCTGTGAAAAAAGTCCGTTTTGCGACTTTTTTCACAGCCCTTTGTATGTATTCATCTTCCCATGATTTGCTTCTTTTCGTATGGTTACAAAAATTTTCTAATTGAAAAATATTCTCAACAAGATATCTTGACAAAATCCTGAAGTTAGCGTATGATAACAACGAAAATGATAATCAGTTTCAAAAAAAGCATGGCCGTAACCGGTACATGCAAGGGAAAGAAAGGGAGCGTGTCTTATGCCGTTATCTATGGTTGAACGAGGAGAAAGCAGGGAAATCACTGATTTCAGGGGGCAGGAGGAGATGAAGCGCCATCTGCAGGACCTTGGATTTGTCAAGGGCGAGAAGATCCGTGTTCTTGGCGGCAATCCTGGCGGGATGATCCTGATGGTAAAGGGTGTCAAGGTTGCCTTAAACCGCGCACTGGCCAACCGGATCATAGTAGCGGACTGAGGCGCACGCAGGAAGGAGCATTATGACGCTGAAAGAGTTAAAACCAGGACAGCAGGGAACTGTGGCAGCCATCAATACCACTGGCCCTATGAAACGCCGGATCATGGACATGGGGATCACACCAGGTGTGGAGATCAAGGTAGTCAAGGTGGCGCCTCTGGGCAATCCCATTGAGGTCAATGTCAGAGGTTATGAACTGAGTCTCAGGAAAGAGGAAGCGCAGCAGATCGAGATGCGATAGAATGCCGGTAGCCGAATATTGGCCGGCCCCTTCTGGTGTATGTATGGTGCCAGACCGGGGCGGCAGGGCGTATCAGGTGAACTATGGCTGCCTTCCTCTCTTTTCCGAGAAGAAGTTAGCCAAAACTAACTTTGCAGGAGGATAATGAAAGATCATGAGTATGACGATTGCTTTAGCAGGAAACCCAAACTGCGGCAAGACCACACTGTTCAACGAACTGACCGGTGCCAGACAGCATGTGGGCAACTGGCCCGGTGTGACAGTAGAGAAAAAGGACGGAGTCTATAGGAAGGACAAAGAGGTGACCATCCTGGACCTTCCGGGGACATATTCCCTTTCCCCCTATTCCGCAGAGGAGATCGTTGCACGTGATTACATAGTAAAGGACAAACCGGATGCGGTGATTAATATTGTCGACGGCACCAGTATTGAGCGAAACCTGTATCTGACTCTCCAGATTATGGAGACCCGGATTCCCATGGTAGTGGCCATGAATATGATGGACGAGGTGGAAGCCAGGGGCGACAGAATTGACTGCAAGAAGCTGTCTGAGGTTCTGGGAGTTCCGGTGATTCCCATCATAGCCCGGAGTGCCAAGGGGCTCAAGGAACTGATGGACGCGGCGGTTGCCGTGGCCAGGGAGAAGAAGAGAACCGCAAGACTCTCAATCTTTGATGACCAGCTGGAAGGCACGATCGAGTCCATCGCAGACGTGCTGGCAGGCGGTGATGAGGCTGAAGATTACTGGAAGGCTGTCAAGCTGGTGGAGAATGATGAGATTGTGGCAGAGACCATCAGCGAGGAGAAGCGCAGGTCCATCTCGCCTCTGGTGGATGCGGCCGCGAAGAATGCAGACGGGGACGCAGAGGCCAAGATCGCTGACTACCGTTACCAGTATATCGGCCAGGTGGTAAAGAAATGTGTCCAGAAGGCCAACAAAACCTATGTGGAAACCAGATCCGACAAGCTGGATAAGATCCTTACCAACCGGATTCTGGCTCTGCCGATTTTTGCGGTTATCATGTATATCATGTTTGCCTGCACATTCAGCGAGAATTTCCTGTTTATAGAGGGCCTTCCCAGTCCGGGTGTCTGGCTGGCCGGGATTGTTGAAACTGTCTGGGGCGCTCTGGCAGAGGCAGTGGTCGGTCTGGCAGAAGGTGCCGGTGCTTCTGAGTGGGCAGTAGGCCTGGTAGCCAGCTGTCTGGATGGAATCGGAGCTGTAGCCGGATTCCTGCCGCTGGTGCTGGTATTGTTCCTCCTGCTGTCTTTTTTGGAGGACAGCGGCTATATGGCCCGCGTGGCATTTGTCATGGACCGTATTTTCCGTCAGTTTGGCCTGAGTGGCCGTTCCTTTATCCCTATGCTTATGGGGTTTGGCTGTTCGGTACCTGCTCTGATGGCTTCCCGTACCCTGGAGAGCGATAAGGACCGCAAGATCACCATGATGATCACGCCCTTTATGTCCTGTGGTGCCAAGCTTCCGATCTATGCCATGTTTGCGGCGACCCTGTTTGCTGACAGCAACCAGACCATGATCGTGTTTTCCATCTATATGGTGGGTATCGTGGTGGCAGTTCTTGGGGCGCTGATCCTGAATAAAGCAGTATTCAAAAGCAGTGCCTCCAACTTCATTATGGAACTGCCCCAGTACCGGATTCCGACCTTAAAGAGCGTGCTGATCCACGGCTGGGAAAAGGTGAAGGGCTTTGCTGTCAAGGCCGGTACCGTGATCTTTGCCTCCACCGTGCTGATCTGGTTCTTGTCCAACTTCAACTTCAGCGGTATGTGCGATATGGAGGAGAGCCTGCTTGCCACCATCGGCAATGCTATCAAATGGATATTTGTTCCCCTTGGCTGGGGCGACTGGCGTGCATCGGTCGGCGTGGTTACCGGCTGGATCGCCAAGGAGAATATTGTCGCCACCTTTGGACAGCTCTTTGGCGGCGTCAGTGATGAGGTGATCGAAGCAGTCATGGCCGGTGAGGAAGCATTGCCGGAGATCAGTACAGTATTTACCAGAGTTTCAGCATATTCTTATATGGCATTTAACCTGCTTTGCATGCCCTGCTTTGCAGCAGTGGGTGCTATCAAAAGAGAGATGGGCTCCTGGAAATGGACTTTGCGGGCAGTGGGCTTCCAGATGCTGACAGCCTATGTAGTGGCGCTGCTGATCAATGTAGTGGGCAATCTGATTTTCTAAATGCCGGATATCAGGAAAAAATGATATCTTGCGCAAAATGGCAAATCTCCATGCGCCCAGCGGGGGGGCGCCGCCAATGAATGAAAAAGGGTTTACTTTAAGCCTCCGGCGGATGCGCAGAAAATGGGAATGGAAGATGTCAC
>CAJTOW010000034.1:5273-32528 GCA_910577655.1 uncultured Lachnospiraceae bacterium
CTATATCACCTCCTCCGGCTGGAGAAACGTAGGCAAATATACCCGCATCAGCAAATTTTCCGACCTCCGGGCGGGAGACATCATCGTAGTAAGCGGTCACGTGGGCATCGTAGCAGGGGGCGGCACTGTCATCGACGCATCCTCCAGCGGCGGCCGCGTCGTCCACCGGTCCTTAAGCTCCTGGTGGTCCAGGAACTTTATCTGCGGGTGGAGAATTTTCGGATAGAACAACAGCTGTTTTAGAGTGTGTCTGAAAATTCATTCCCGGCATCTGCACGCCCCACTTCGCGGTATATTTGGCCCAAATTCACTTAACGTAGCCCACTACGCCGCGTTCATTTGGGCCAAATCTCCCACAAAGTGGAGCGCACAGCTACCGGAAAGCAATTTTCAGACACACTCTAAGGCACTTACCAAAAGTACCGCCATATCAGCCTTGCAGATACCACCACGAATGGAAGATGTCACTTTGTGACCCCATTTTCGCGCAGTTCAGCGCCGGAGCGCTGAACTTTTAAAGTAAAACGTCATCCAGACGTCCATATACCTTGGGCCTGGATGACGTTTTTATTTTCCCGGAGAGTGTCCTGGAGTGGATAAGCCAGAACAGCTGTCAGGAATCGATTTAAAGACACACTTTACCGTACCAGCTTAAATCCGATCTTCACCTTAAACAAATCCCCGTCAATCAGTATCCTGAAGGTACCATCCTGCAGCTTCATCAGACTCTGGGCAATGGACAGCCCCAGTCCGCTTCCTTCCGTAGTCCTGGATACATCCCCCCGGACAAAACGTTCTGTCAGCTCATCAGGACTGATATTCAGCGGATTTTCCGACACATTCTTGATGGTGAACCACACCTGGCCATCCTCGCTGACCACCTCTGCGTACACCCGTGTATGGGCCATGGCATACTTAAAAGCATTGTTGTAAAGGTTCTCAAGCACCCGCCACAGATGGCGCCCGTCCGCCTGGATCATCATGCATTCCGACGGCAGGGAAGAGACCAGCTCCAGATTTCTGGTGGCGAACTTCTCCTCGAACTCTCCGTTGGTCTGCCAGATCATCTCCACCAGATCCAGCTGGGTCATCTCCAGCTTCACGTTTCCGGAGCTGACCTTGGACGCTTCTACCAGGTCCTCTGTCAGGTTCTTGAGACGCTGGGACTTCTGCTCCAGCACCGTCAGATACTCCTGGATCTTGGGATTCTGGATCTGCTCCCGCTTGATCAAATCCACATAATTGATGATGGAAGTGAGAGGTGTTTTGATATCATGGGATACATTTGTGATCAGATCCGCCTTCAGCCGCTCGCTTTTGACCTGCTCCTGAAGGGCATGTTCCAGCCCGGTGCCGATGCTGTTGATCATCCGGGCGATGGCCAGCTCCTTGCCGGTAAGCCCTGCCGTATCCATCTGGTAGGCCGTGTCCCCGCCGGCGATCCGGGCAATGGCATCCGCGATCCTGTCCTCCTGAACCGACTCCATAAACAGCTTGTGGTACACCAGGTAATCTGCCGCGATCATCAGGAACAATCCCACCAGCAGCACTGCTCTGGCCGCCGGAAAGCGCAGGAAATACAAAGACACGCCCAGAATCCCGAACCCGGCAGCCTGAACCCCCAGAAATGCCAGATACCCGCACAACAGCCGGTGGGAAAAAGTCCGGTCCTCAAAATACAGGGAAATATTTTCCCGGATATGCCGGGTCATACTGCCCTTCCACAAAAGCCCTGTTTTGTACCGCCGCAGCAGGCTGAAGGCGCCCACCATACAGCATCCATAGATCAGCACTGCCCGGAGCATCCGTTCCGCAAAAGCCCAGCTGTCATAAGCCATGAACAGATGCAGCAGGGGATATCCGATTTTCTCCCCAAGAAACAGCATGAACAGTGTACACACAGCAGTCAGCACCACGCAGGACTCGGTGTAGATCATGTCAATGGAGTGGATGTTGGGCTTTGTGCGTTCTGCATCCCGGAACCCGGACGTTACTGCCAGATAGGAAAGGGTAGCCAGACAACCCAGGATCCCCACCAGGACCGTAGCCGCCGACTCCAGCAGCCGCCGGTGCAAAAGTTCATACTCCCTGGCGGCATCCGCATAGTCATCATCCGCCTGATACCTGGTATCCACCGCCGCCATGAGATAATAATGCTCTGCGCTGTAGAAATCATTCTTCTCCATGGCCATGGTGATATTCTGCGGAATCTCCTTTAAATTGGTGTCGATGAAGATGGAATCACTGCTCTGGCGGCAGAATATGCCCATAGAAGACATTTCCTCCATGGACAGCTCCGGACAGTTGCTGTAGATGACTGGATCCATGCCCTGGTTCTGGTATACGATCTGGAAATACAGGTTGGACGGATTCACGATCAT
Source organism: uncultured Lachnospiraceae bacterium (assembly GCA_910577655.1). Classification (GTDB taxonomy): domain Bacteria; phylum Bacillota; class Clostridia; order Lachnospirales; family Lachnospiraceae; genus Brotaphodocola. The sequence continues at coordinate 7,655 of CAJTOW010000034.1, forward strand.
CCGGTAATGAACCTTGTAGTACTCGCTGAGGCAGTAGAGAACTTCCTTGGAAAGCTCCAGCAGGGAGGTATAAGCATCTCCTGGTTCCGAGAGCTTCTGGTCCGTCATGTAAGCCCGCCAGCTGATCCGCAGGTTCCGGTCAATGGCCGCATTGTCATAGAGGAACATATCATTGACCACATCAAAATGGTCATTGAGGTAATATCCCTGGCTCTTGGCATACCGCAGCACCTCCTCCAGGGTGTAGATGATCTCCGGGCCGTCCCGGTTGGATACCGCGAACATCTGGTTGGTCAGATCCAGAACCCCTTCCGATTCCAGGCAGTCCCGGTAAGACACATAGTTGAAGATGTGATCCAGATCTTCCTGAAAACGGGCCTGAAATGCATCCGAATCCTCATAGTTGTGTTCAAAAAGCCAGGAAATGCCCGCGCCCGTGCCCATATTCAAGTAGATGAAGCTGATGCCGTGGACTGCCAGAAACAGGAACAGGATATGTAGCAGAACGGCGATATTTTTCTTAATCTGAAGAGAATAATACCTGGGTTTTATGGATTTCATGGCTGCTCCTACTGTTTCTCGATCTTATAGCCCACGCCCCAGACTACTTTTAAGTAACGTGGCTCTCTGGGATTGATCTCGATCTTCTCCCGGATGTGGCGGATATGAACCGCCACCGTGTTGTCCGCGCCGATGGCCTCCTCATTCCAGATCTGCTCATAGATTTCATCAATGGAAAAGACTTTGCCCGTGTTCTTCACCAGCAGCAGGAGGATATTGTATTCAATGGGAGTCAGCCTGATAGGCTCGTCATCCACCCATACCTCCTTGGTGTCGTCATTGATGGTGAGTCCCCCGCACTTATAGACCTTGTCCCCGGTCTGCTGGTTCACATTGCCCAGCTGGGTATAGCGGCGCAGCTGGGATTTGACCCGCGCCACCAGCTCCAGGGGATTGAAGGGCTTGGAAATGTAATCGTCCGCGCCGATATTCAGTCCCAGGATCTTGTCCGTATCCTCCGACTTGGCGGAGAGGATGATGATGGGGATACTGCTTGTCTCCCGGACCTTCAGGGTCGTCCGGATTCCGTCCAGCCCCGGCATCATCACATCCACGATCATAAGATCCGCCGGCTGCTTCTCCAGGATCTCCAGGGCTTCATACCCGTCATAAGCCTTCAGAACCCGGAAGCCCTCCCCGGTTAAGTAGATATCAATGGCATCCACGATCTGTTTGTCATCGTCACATACTAGGATAGTCTGCATGATTGGTCATTCCTTTCTTTTAATAAAACCAGTATACACTAAAAAGAAACCCGCCGCAAGGCGAGGTTTCAAGTATTGGCAGATGATCTTTTGGGTGGGTGTTCCGGGGGGGGACGCTCTGGAAAAAGGTTCCCCCTAACGCAGATTCCTGCCAGCTATTCTGCAATGGCTTCTATTTTTTCGATCATGAAGGTGAAGTTCTCATAGATCTCCTTTTCTGCCACGGGCAGATCTCCGTTTTTCAGCGCATCAATGATCCGCTGGTGGGACCGGAAGGTTCCCTGAATGCTATAGTCAGGGGTCTGTTCGAAATAGGAGAGCTGGAAGCGGGTAATATGGGCGCTGAGCATGTTGCAGAAGCTGTCCAGGAACGGATTGCCGGCAAGATCCAGGATACACTGGTGAAAGGCATTGTCCGTGGTGATAAAGCTTTCGGCGGAGGTGCCCGGAATCTTCTGGTTGATCTGCTCCAGCTGACGTATGAACTGGTCCGTGATGCGCGGAAAGGCAAAGCGGACAGCAGTGGCCTGCAGCTGGCCCAGTATGACATAGATTTCCTTGGTGGATGCAAGATCAATGGGAGCGACAATACTCTCTTTCCCGGGGCGGATCTCGATGAGACGCTGGTCGGCAAGAAGCTGCATGGCCTCCCGCACAGGCGTCCGGCTGACCTCAAAGTAGGAGGCCAGCTCTGTATCGGAGATTTTTTCACCAGGTTTCATGGTGTTGGATTCGATCCACTTTTTCAATGTCTGGTAGACCCGCTCCCTGGCTGTCTTTGGAACAGGTGTCTGTGTTTTCTTCGGAATCGGCATATGTAATCTCCCTGAAAGTCTGATTTTCCCTATTGACAAAAATTATAACGCAATATATAATTATTTTCAACAGAAAAATGCGATATATTGCACGAAATATATTGCTTTTAAACGGAGAAAGGAGGAGGGCAACAGTTCAGACGGATCTTTTTCTTGTCCGGACTGTTGCAAAGAAGGCTATGGAGTTACTATCAGCTATTGACAATTTCTTATGGAGCTATCCGGTAGCGGGACTGTTATTGCTGGCAGGGGCGTATTACACGGTTTGCCTTGGATTTCCGCAGATCCGGCATTTTACGCGTCTGCTCCCTACGGTTCTGAAGGGACAGAAGACGAAAGACGGATCCGTATCCGGATTTTCCGCATTTTGTGCCACAGTCGGCGGTCAGGTGGGTACAGGCAGCCTGGTAGGCGTGGCCAGTGCACTAGCAGCAGGTGGCCCAGGGGCTATGTTCTGGATGTGGGTTACGGCTCTGCTGGGGATGGCTATCAGCTTCGGAGAGGCAGTCCTGGGCCAGGTGTTCCGCCTGAAAGGAGAGGACGGCAATTATTACGGCGGCGCACCTTATTATATGAAACAGGGGCTTCATAATGAGGTGCTGGCAACTCTCTATGCGATCACCACAGTATTCGCCGTAGGCTTCTGTATTGCGATGATCCAGAACAACTCCATCTCCTCCGCGGTTGTGGAAGTGGTTCCGGTGCCGAAGATCATTCCCGGTCTGTTTGTAGGCGGGATCGCGGCGCTGATTGTTATGGGCGGCGTCAGGCGGATCACAGATACCGCGTCAGCCATTGTTCCTTTCATGGCAGGCGCCTACATACTGATCACGATCGCTATTGTGGTTATGAACATGGGACAAGTGCCAGCCATGCTGGCAGATATTTTTTCTTCCGCATTTACCGGCAGGGCAGCAGCTGGCGGAGCTGTAGGCTATACCATGCAGCAGGCATTCCGGAACGGAGTGGCAAGAGGACTGTTTTCCAATGATGCAGGAAACGGCGGTGCGTCTGCCATGCATGCATCTGCGGTTGTGAAGCATCCGGGAGACCAGGGGCTGGCTGCTATGCTGGGTACCTTTATTACAACGATCCTGATCTGCAGCTGCACCGGATTTTCGATTCTGCTGACGGGTGCCGTCAGCAGCGGTAAGGATGGAATCAATCTGGTTCAGGCCGCGTTTGCCGCCACTCTGGGAAACGCTGGCAACTGGATCGTCCTGATTGCTATGATTCTGTTTGGCTTTACCACTCTGATCGCAGACATTTTCTATGGGGAAGCAAGTATCCGCTATTTGTTCAAAAATGATACGGAACGTGTTGTTATGGGGTACAAGATACTGGCTGTGGTAATCGTGGTTATGGGATCTGTCCTTTCCCTGCCATTGCTTTGGACTCTGGTTGACTTGTGTGCGGCATTCCTGGTATTCTTTAATCTGGTACCATTGATCGCGCTGTTTAGCCACGTCAAGCATGTGTTGAAGGACTATGATACGCAGCTTAGGGACGGGAACAAAGAACCGGAATGGAAAGAAAATCAAATATGAGAAGGAGGGTCATCATGATTCACAATGAGGCATTTGCAAACCAGTTAAAAGAGTGGCGGCATCAGCTCCATCAGAATCCGGAAGCAGCATTTGAGGAGGTTCAGACAGCGAAGCTGGTGGCTGACCGGCTGAAGGAGCTGGGCTATCAGGTGCATACCGGTATAGGCAGAACCGGGGTTGTAGCCACACTGACATGCGGCACTGGCGGCAGGACCATCGGATTCAGGGCCGATATGGACTGCATCTGCAATACAGAGCAGGGAGTACATCCCTATACATCCCGGATTCCCGGCCGTATGCATGGGTGCGGACATGAAGGTCATACGGTATCCCTGCTTGGAGCAGCAGAACTGATGGCCAGAAACCGGGACTTCAACGGAACTGTGAGACTGGTATTCCAGCCTGCCGAGGAACCAGGCAAAGGCGCTCTGGCCATGATGGAAGACGGACTGTTTGAGCGGTTCCCCATGGACGAGATGTACGCGCTCCACAACTGGCCCCTGGAACCGGCGGGAACATTTCATACACGGGTTGGCGGTATCATGGCCAGTGAAGACAACTTCGAGATCATCATCAAAGGAAAGGGAGGACATGCGTCTGCACCCCATGGCGCCATAGACCCGCTGGTAGTAGCGGCCCAGATCATTCTGGCCCTTCAGACCATCGTATCCCGGAGTGAGAACCCGGTGGATCCCAGCGTGGTTTCCTGCACGGAACTGCATACAGACGGCGTACATAATACGATTCCCTCTACGGTGACGATTCTGGGCGACACCAGAAGCACCTCTTTAGAAGCACAGCAGATTATCCAGAGGCGCATGGAGGAAATCTGCCGGAGTATCTGTCAGGCATATGGGGCTGAATGCGAATTCAAATACACCCACGAATTCATCCCTCTGGTAAATGATAAAGCATGTGTGGAGGTTGCCGCAGAAGCCGCCGCCAAGGTAGCCGGCAGGGAGAACGTGAGCACAGACACAAAGCCTGTTATGGCATCCGAAGATTTCGCACAGTTTCTGGCAAAGGTTCCCGGGTGTTATCTGTTCATCGGCGGCATGAGGGAGAACCAGGAGGAAGTATACACCTGCCACAATCCGCACTTTGATTATAATGATGATACACTGGAGGCCGGTGCATGGTTCTTCTATGAAGTAGCAAGGACGCGCCTGCAGTAAAGATAAAAATAAGGAGAGAATATATACATGAACGAATCAGTGAAATATGCCGGCAATCCCTCCACGTGCAGGGACTGGGAAAAGGCAGAGGTATTTGGAAAAGATAAAGCGCAGACAGTGAGGGCATATCACAGGAGCTTCCCCACTTACAGGCCGACAAAGCTGGCAGAGCTGGCGGGTCTGGCCGCGGCCCTGGGAGTGAAAAAGGTATATGTAAAGGACGAAAGCTCCCGATTCGGCCTCAATGCCTTTAAGGGCCTGGGCGGAAGCTACTGTATCGGAAGGGTTCTGGCAGAGCGGACGGGTCTGGCAGAGGAGCAGCTGACATTTGACCAGCTGCAAAAGGAGCCGGTGCAAAAGGAAGCCCAGGGCTGCACCTTCGTGACAGCCACCGATGGCAATCATGGCCGGGGTATCGCGTGGACAGCTCATGAGCTGGGACTGAAGGCAGTGGTCTATATGCCAAGGGGAAGTGCCGCAGAGCGTCTGGAGAACATCCGCCGGCTGGGGGCCGAAGCGGAAATCACAGACTTAAACTATGATGATACAGTCCGGTTCGCTGCCGGCTGTGAGCGGGAGAAGGGCTGGATCCTGGTTCAGGACACTGCCTGGGAGGGATACGAGACTATCCCCACATGGATCATGCAGGGCTATACCACACTGGCCCTGGAGGCGGCGGAGCAGATGGGAGATGAGATCCCGACCCACATTTTCCTCCAGGCCGGAGTCGGCGCCATGTCCGGCGCCCTGAGCGCATTTTTTGCAGATTATTATAAGGAAGAGAAACCGACGATTGTGATCGTTGAACCCAACAAAGCTGACTGTATTTACCGCACAGCAGCGGCAAATGACGGAAAACTCCACACTGTAGGCGGCGACATGGACACCATCATGGCTGGTCTGGCCTGCGGGGAGCCCTGCACCATCGGCTGGGAGATGCTGCGGCGGTATGCAGACCATTTTGTATCTGTCCCGGACTATGTGGCGGCAAAAGGAATGCGCATTCTGGGTAATCCGGTGGGCAGTGATGACAGGATCATTTCCGGCGAAAGCGGCGCCGCCACCACGGGATTCCTGGCGGAACTGATGATGAATGCCAGTCTGGATGAGCTGAGAGCGAAGATCGGGATTGGAGAAGCTTCAAAAGTGCTTTGCATCTCCACTGAAGGAGATACAGATCAGGAAAACTACCGGAAGATTGTGTGGGATGGGTGTTATCCGAGCTTCTGATCCGTTTTTCCTTACACTCTTCCCGAAAATCAGATACACATTAGAGCTGATTTGTGTAATTTCCAAATCAGCTCTGATGTGTCCCAATAGAAAGGCGTCAATGTCTCACTATTTTTCGTCTTAAATTATATTACAATCCTGCCATATACTTCTCTCTGTCCTTAACCGGAATTTTCATGGCCTCCATGGCCTGTTCGGCTGTCCACTTCATAGTTTCCATTAGATTCTTAATTGTTTTCTGCTGGGTCTTTTGCACCGCTTTCTGTGCTGCTTTCTGCGCCGCTTTCTGCGCCGCTATTTGCTCCCGCTCCGCAATCTCACTCTCAATCTCATCCTTGAACAAATCCCTCAACGCCTCGCACATAAATGGACTGCACCTCCTTATCCGTTCATATAACGCTCTGTTTGCAGCAACACTGGCCTGCATCACCGCATCCACGTTGCTCTTGTCTCCTGGTTCCGTCAGCCGTGAAGCCTCCTCGGCAAAGGCCCACACATCCTCTTCCATTGCATTCCTTGAGAGAACCTTCAAGGCCCGGTGCGTTCCTTCGCAAAGCCGTCCGGTCACCACGATCTGTGTGTCAGGCATCCCCTGCCAGTCACAGATATAGTAGATACCAGGATAAGGTCTCTCAATCTTCATTCCAAGGGTTCTCAGCATCTTAAACAGCTTCAGGGGATAGCTTTCACGAAAAATAGACACGGACAATTCCCCAACCGGAATCTGGTTCACCTTCGTGCCAAGTCCTTTGTACAGGCAGGCATAGCCAAGGGTTTTGTAAAAATCATCAATTGTCAGTCCATCCTCCGGACTTTTGTACTCGATTATGTTGTACTGTTTGAAAATGTGCCCGATCTCATTCTTCACCCGGACATCTGCCAGCTTCTTGACTACCAGCAGGTCCACCCGGAGCGGCTCCTTGCTTAGATTGTACTCCGGCTGGAATTCCAGGTCATCCTTATTGTCTCTAAATTCCAGTTCCGCCGCGCCGTAGAAAGCCGGATGCCACTGGATGGCAGTTTCCTCTAAAATACGCTTATCTGCCACTAATGGTCACCCCGATTCCATGAGCCGGGGTACCTTCTTTCTGTACCCTTATACTAACATCTGCGGCGCTGATTTGCAAGACCAACTGCTGCAGTAAAGCTTCAGCGACAACGACTGGCTTCGGACTTATAAGGATCCCTTCCCTGACTGGAATTTTCCAGAATAATTTTCCTGACCAACAATAATTCTCTGTGTCTCTTTGCATACACAATACCTCCCCGTAAAATTTACGACATCAAATCTCTGGATTCACTGGCAGAACTGCCAGACCTGACCCGGATAGAGACTTCCGAGAAATGCAAATTTATATTATCACAAGTCTGGGCTTTATACAAGCATAAATTGAAAAGCAAGTAACAAAACAAATGACAGTTCAGCCCCCTGAACAGTAACGCATTGCCTGCCACCACGATCAGCGCCCACAAATATGGGTTGAAAGTTGCCAGTACTGGTAATATACTTTGCTCGTATCAATTGGATAAATTTGGAGTTTATGGTGATATGATATGACTTATAATGCTATAAATAAGTTGATTGTTTCTATTGAATCATCGGGGCATGAAAATTTCTGGAAGTATGAAGGAGAATTTTTCATGCTGTTTTATAACAGATTTAAGGACACGCCGTTTGCGGACATTCCAGACATTGCTTTTATATATATGGAAATTAATAACTGGCAGATATTTATGCCTGCGGCATACATGATTACGCAAATGAAAAATATCAGAAAAACTATGATTACCCGGAGGAATGGTTTGATGAAACGGAAAGAATAGACGAATGGATAAGTGACAATGAGGGATATATCTATAAGTGGATGTGTGATTTGATTCTGGAGCATAAAAGTGAAGTATTAAAGCTTGGTGAAAAATAGTTACTGTTCATGGGGGAGCATTTTCTTGTCCGGATTTGCCGGACAAGAAGCATCAGGCATCAGCCCGATGTGGAAAACCAGACACAAATAGTCCTGCAAGCGGGCTTGATGACTGTTTTGTCTGGCTTTCCCCGCCCTATGGGTTGCCAGAGTGGGCAAACCTGTTTGAACGGTTACATCTTAAAGCCCCTGGGCTGCAAAAGACGGATCCTGCCCGCTCGTAATCTCCAATGCCCTTAAGAAAAAATCCTCCTGCCCAAAGTTACCGGATTTCAGTACAAGCCGGATTTCCGGACGGTTCTGGGGGATCATTACGGGGACGCCAGGGGCCACGCTTTCCCCGATGATGTAGGAGTCAAAGCCCAGAGCTCTTGTGACAGCCCCGGAGGTTTCACCACCCGCCACGATGATCCGGGTATACCCTTCCTCCACGGCTTTGAGGGCAAGCTGGGCGGCAGTCTGCTCCAAAAGCTGCGCAATCCGTTCCTTACCGGATTTCTGGACGGCTTTGACATTCTCAGGAGAATCCGAGCTGTATACCAGGACCTCCTGCCCCTGGTGGGAGCGGATAAAATGCCACAGTTCCTCCAGGGTCTGACTGCCGTCCAGCAGTTTCTGGGGGACAATCTGCAGGGAGGGAATATGGTGATTCTGGGCATAGGCAATCTGGCGGCGGGTCATCTCGGAACAGCTGCCTGCCAGCAGAAGCCCGGAACCGGTGGTCCGGGTATGGACTTTTTGCCCATTGCGGTCATCCTTTCCCGCCCATACCTGGCGGGCAGCTTTTTCCTCCTCTGTATGGTGGCAGGGCATGGTCAAAGGCTGCTGCCCATGTCTGTTCTCCGGCAGCGGGCAGGCAGTTTTTGGCTCCTCCTTATGAAAGCAGGGCCTGGTGGGGGATGGCTTCTTATCCACGTCCGCAGACATCCGTCGGGCCAGCTCCATCAGAAGACCGGAACCGCCGGAAAGAAGCGGCAGATCCCCAAAAAGATCTGCAATGGCGGAAGCATCCTCATCCCGGGCATAATCCGGGATAATGTAAAAATGCGGGTGTCCGGCAGCAAACTGCTCTATGGCGGTAAAAGTCTGGTCTGCCAGAGCCAGACCACGGCCATGGCCCTGCGTCCGTGAGTCTCCTCGTGTGCCGGGAGTCTGGTCTGCCGGAGCCAGACCACGGCCATGTCCCTTCGCCCGTGAGTCTCCTTGTCCACCAGGAAGCAGATACTGGCTGCCATCCACATGGATGCAGGGATATTTGCTCTGGGCTTCCATCAGTACGCTGATCCGGGAATCCCACATGGGAGTCAGCGGATGCTGGCCCATGGGGCTCTGGTCCAGAGGGATACCATTGACATAGAGCCTTCCATGGATCACCTGGCGTCCGTTGACTGGGAGGGCCGGACAGAGGATGGTGCAGGGCAGCGCATATTCCTCCAGCAGGGCATCCAGGATGGGGCCGATGTTGCCCCTGGGTGTGGAGTCAAAGGTGGAACAGTACTTGATATAAAGCTGCTTCGCACCATGGCTTTTGAGCCATCTGGCAGCCTGAAGCGTATCCTGGACGGCACAGGCAGTTTCCTGGGTTCTGGTTTTCAGGGCGATAACCACGGCCTGACAACCGGGATCCGGTACACCGGAAGGAAGACCGTTGAACAAAAGCGTTTTCAGGCCGCCTGCCACAAGGAAGGAGGCAGCGTCGCTGGCGCCGGTAAAATCATCGGCAATACATCCCCATAATAGTTGATCGTTCATTTCCATACCTCTTTTCTTGATCAGAGTCAATCAAAGGCCAAATTCCTGGCAGAGCCAGTCAAAGTCCATTTTCCCGGCCGGAGCCAGCCAAAGGTCATTTTCCCGGCCGGAGCCAGCCAAAGTCCATTTTCCTGGCCGGAGCCAGTCAAAGGCTCTCTTCCCGGTCAGGATCAGTCAAGGGCCAGCCCGCGCCGGTATAATTCATACAGCTTCTGACCTTCCAGATTCACGTCGCCCAGGGTCACGGGAGCGCCTTTTTTTACATCCCGTACCAGAGACATGCCATTTAACAGATAGAATGGCGCGATATCTGCCGCGTCCTTTTTCTCCCAAAGCTCAGGAACCATATGATCAATGGAATGGTGGTGGCCATGTACCCTGAGCACGGTTCCCCTGGGGATATCCTCCTGGGCCACGGCAGCCATGACCGCAGTCTGACGGCAGCCTTCATTGGTGCCGATTCCCATGAGATCGCCAAGGAGAATGGAGACCGGGGATTCCAGACCCATGTAATGGTAGGGAAGATATACACAGGCATACTTTTTGTTCCTGCTGACCACATGGCCCTTGCCGGCGAGGATCTTCCAGACTGCTTCATTTTCACAGCGGATGATGATGAAAACACCGCCGGCAAAGCTTGCCTCACCAGGCTGCCGGAGGTTGTAGAACACATCGACCACTCCGGTCTTTTCCAGGATGCCCCCGTCCTCTCTTGGGATGAAAATATCAGCCAGCTCACTGATTCTGGCAACCGGATAATGCATATGGGGACATGCGGGAGCCATGCCGGATACATTGGAGACCAGATTCATTTCGCACAGATCCGCAGAGATGACGGACCGGTATTTGGCAGTTATGGCCGCTCTCTGCCTTAAAGTCTCCGGCCCCCGGTAATGCCAAAGGTCTTTCATACCAGGCATAGGCTCGTGGGGCTGGTCTGTATCATTAAGACAGGTGAATTCTGTGGTGTCCGGATCCCAGACAAAATCGTATTCGCTGGATTTTCCGGCACAGATAATATCCAGCCCAAGGATACGCCCCCAGGAAATAAGGTCAAGCAGATTGCGGGGCTGGTCGCCGTTGACCAGGGTATAGACGCAGTGGTTTTCCAGGGCGGTCTGATTCATGATCGTCCCACATACACTGTCGGTTTCCTTGGAGACCATGTAAACGTTTTTCCCCTTTTTCAGAGCCGCTTCGGAAAGCCCGGAACCCACGGCGGGATTGCCGGTGCACTCCACCAGGGCCGTGATATCCGTCTCAGGAACAAGACGGTAATCCGCAAGGATCAGAACCTTGTGGGAAGGCGCGGTCTGGATCTGCTGGACAGTCCCGCAGATGACCAGATTTTCTTTCTTATAGCCCAGCTCAAGAAGAACCCTCTGGCAATCCTCCACACTGAGGGCACAGACCGCGCGCAGCTCTATAAGGGGCACCTGGGCGATCTGGGCCAGAAGGGTGTAGCCATAGCCGCTGGTAGCACCTACGATTCCTACTCTCGATTTCTTTGGGGTGCCATTTTTTGTCAGAAAACTGTAATCCATATGAAAATCCTCCTCGTTTTTGGTATGCATGTACTCTCCGGGTCTGTCCGCACCTGCTTTTATATGCCTATTACAACAGCAAATATAGTGCCAAACCCGCAGCAGCCGGTTTTCAATACCCCGGCATGGCAGGTCTGTTGAAGAATTTGCCAAAAGTGTTTCGTTTGCAACAATATGCTACAATGATATTGACGGAAAACAGAAGGGAAGCTACAATCATAAGAAAAATGCAACCGCCAGGCCGTCTGTCCTGTGCAGGAAAACAGATCAGAAAAGAAGGGAGTACCTATGATTCGCCTGCTATTTGTCGTTCCTTATCCGGAACTGGAGCATATCATTGATTATATACTCAGAAACCATCCCGAGCGGCAGCGTATCTGGGCAAAGGTTCTGGTGCGGAGTGTGGACGAAGTGGAGCAGCTGCCGGTGAGAGATTTTGACGCAGTCATAGCCAGGGGCTACAGCGCCCGCCAGCTGCAGCTCAATTATCCCCAGCTGCCTGTGATTGATATGGTGATTTCCGGTTATGATATTATACGGACGGTGATGGATTGCAGGGAGGCCTGCGGCGCCAAAAAGATCGCCATATGCGGCTTTTTCGGGAAGCTGTACGAAGCGGCAGATCTTTGCCGTGCCCTTGGCTGCGAGGTGGAGATCTATTCCCCGGATACCTACCAGCAACTGGAAAGGAACGTGGAAGAAGCAAAGCGGAATGGATGCGACGCGCTGATCGGCGGATTTTCTTCGGGAAAATACGCCGAAAAGCTGGGACTTCCCTTCCGTCTGATCCGCACCGGGGAAGACACGGTTCTCCAGACCCTCAATGAGGCAGTCCGTACCGTTGACGAGATTCACAAGGAGCAGATCCGTTCCGAAACCTACAAAACCATTATATATTCTTCTAAAAACGGAATTTTATTTGTAGACCACAATGGCATAATCAAGGTGCGTAATCATACTGCGCGGGTAATGAATAACGGAGACAGTCTGATAAACAGAAGGCTGAAGGAGGTATTTCCCTTTCTGTATCCGTTGTATAGGGAGACACTGAATTCGGGAAAGGAAAATGCAGGAAAAATTTTTAAGCTTCCCGGCAGCCAGATGACGGTGTCTGTCTCCTTCACGCCAGTGATTGTCAATGAGACCATATCCGGAATTGTGATTATGATGACAGATGTTACCCAGGTGCAGAAGCTGGAGGAGCAGATCCGCCGCACATTAAGCGAAAAGGGACTCAGGGCAAAATATACATTTGATGATATTCTCCATGAAAGCGAGATCATGAATAAGACGATTGAGACGGCAAAGCGGTACGCGGTGTCTGAGTCCAATGTGATCCTTGTAGGAGAGACGGGAACCGGAAAAGAGCTTTTTGCCCAGAGTATACACAATGCCAGCAACCGGCGGAAAGGCCCCTTTGTGGCGATCAACTGCGCAGCCCTGCCGGAGAATCTTCTGGAGAGTGAGCTGTTCGGGTATGTGGAGGGGGCATTTACCGGCACCGCAAAGGGCGGAAAGATGGGACTGTTTGAGCAGGCCCATGGGGGAACGCTGTTTCTGGATGAGATCGGGGAGATATCCATGGCGATTCAGACCAGGCTTCTGCGTGCCATTCAGGAACGGGAGATCCGGCGGATCGGAGACAATAAAGTAATCTCTGTGGATGTCAGGATCATCTCTGCCACCAACAAAAGTATCCATCAGCTGGCGGACAACGGCTTGTTCCGCCGGGATCTGGTATACAGACTGGATGTACTGCGCATCTTTCTTCCGCCGCTGAGACAGCGGGAACAAGATATCCAGATGCTGTTTCTACGGCTTCTGAAACAGATGGGGAGAGAGCAGAACCGTCCGGTTCCCAGGATCCGTCCGGGGGATCTGGAAATCCTGGGAGAATATCCTTTTGCTGGAAATGTCCGGGAGCTTCACAATGTTGTGGAGCGGGTCTGGGCCTTGAGGGACGGCGATGTGATCACCAGGGCGGATCTTGCTGCTGCGGTGGATCCGCCGGATCTGGATCTGGAGAGTGGAAAGGAAAGTGCCGTGGAAATGTATCTGCCAGATGAGAAGACCATGATCCGGCAGGCCCTGGCCCAGTGCCGGGGCAACCAGACCCGTGCGGCCAGACTGCTGGGAATCGACCGCTCCACCCTCTGGCGGAAGATGAAAAAGTATGGACTCCGGCAATCGGAAGCCGGAACCGGAGAAGGCTGAGCCCTGAATGAATATCCAGATTCCGGTTCCGGTTTGGCTGGGACAAGTCGTATAAGGGCATTTTGCGGGGACTGCGCAGGTCTTGTCTGCGGCAGGAAACCGTGAAAAATGTGTATTTATACATGTCATAGCAGGATTGTTGCAATAATGATGCAAATGCCACAGCATTTATGAGAAAAAGAATTGGGTGTAATCCGAAACAAACATGTAATTTTGCAGATTTTTCCACTGTTTTTCGACATTGTAAGGGTATTTCCCCCATATTTTTTGAATTCTGGCACAAGAGTTGCTCTATAGTCAGGTATCAAATAGAATGGAGGGTTTACTTATGGCAACTGGTTATGTATTGGCGGTTTTCGCAGTTGTGATCGTGCTGATGATTGTTCTGATATCCAAATGCAAGGTGCATGCGGCGATGGGAATTCTTCTTTCAGCCATTGTTCTGGCCATCGCGCTGAAAACACCCTGGCAGGATATTGAGAATACGATCAATGGGGGTTTTTCGGGCACGATCAAGAGTGTGGCCATTGTGATTTTCCTTGGCTGTACCATGGGTACGATTCTGGAGAAGACAGGGGCAGCCATCCGGATCACCCAATGGGCCATCGGGCTGTTCGGCGATGACAAGATGATCTGGGGCATTGCCCTGGCATCCTTTATTCTGGGAATCCCGATCTTTGCGGATACGGTTGTGATCCTGCTGATTCCCATTGTGTCTCTGCTTGCAGTCCGGACAAAGAAATCCATGATGTGTTACGGAACGGTTCTTTATCTGGGAGCTCTGGTAACCGCTTCCCTGGTCCCGCCCACCCCGGGGCCGGTGTCCGCGGCGGCACTGCTGAATGTTCCTCTGGGACAGGCCATTATCTGGGGACTGATTACTGCGGTTCCCAGCGTGATAGCGGCAACCCTTTACTGTATGACCCTGAAAACGCCTGTTATGCCAAAGGAAGAGTTCATCAAGGCAGCAGAAGCAGCGGTGAACGAGAAAGAGCTGCCAGGCCTGACCAGATCCATGGCTCCTGTTATCTTCCCTCTGGCCCTGATTCTCTGCAATACAGCCGCGTCGATCCTGGTTCCTGATACGGCAGCTGCCAATTTCCTGGCATTTATCGGAAGTCCTCTGGCGGCCTTGTTCAGCGGTTGTCTGATATCCCTGACACTGACAGGGAAGGAGTGGAAGACCAAAAAGGTTCTGGATCAGTGGGTCGGAGAGGGTGTTACCGCAGCGGCCATGCCGATTATGGTGACAGGTATGGGCGGCGCTCTGGCAGTCTTTGTAAAGAATGCAGGAGTTGCTGACAAGATCGCGGAAATGGTGATACAGTCTTCCTTCCCGCCGATTCTGATTCCCATTATTATCGCGGCCATCATCCATGTGGTGACCGGCTCCAACTCCCTGGGTGTTATGACAGCGGCAGCGCTGGTGGAGCCGATGCTCGGCATCCTGGGTCTCTCCCCGGTAGCGGCATTTCTCGCCTGCGGCACTGGTGCCCTGATGTTCAAACATGCCAATTCCAGCGGCTTCTGGGTCACGGTATCTATGTCCAATATGGATGTGAACCAGGGAATCCGCGCTGTAGGAGGCGCATCTACAGTGGCAGGAGTCGTAGGAGCCGCATTTACCTGCATTTTTAATGCATTGCATCTGATTTGACGGAAATTGTGATAAGTCAGGGGGCGTTTGACGGCAGCCCCCAATTCAGATGCGGTGGGATTCCGGGAGTACATCGATAAAAACAGAAGGAGCAGAATGCATATGGAAAAATTTATTACAAAGGCCGCACGCCTTAACAAAGCCTATGATATTGAACTGATCGAACGGGAGCTTGTATGCGGGGAGGATGATATTATTGTAAAGAATCATCTTATGGGAATCTGCGGCTCTGACAAGAGCTTTTACCGGGGCTTCATGCCGCCCCAGACGGCGGAATTCCGCCAACCGCCGGAGTTCCCCTTCCTGCTGGGCCACGAAAGCGGCGGTACGGTGGTGGCCGTGGGAAGCCGCGTCAGCGAATACAAGGTGGGAGACCGGGTAAGCGCCTTTGGATGGAATAATAACTTTGCGGAATATTTCAAGGCGAAAGCATTTCAGCTGCAGCCGGTTCCCTTTGATCTGGATATGGATATCATCAGTCTGGGTGAGCCTACGGCCTGCGCCATGTATTCCGGGCTGAACTCCAGGGTTCAGCTGGGAGACTATGTGGTGGTTATGGGAGGCGGTTATGCCGGACAGATCATCGCCCAGTGCGCAAAGCTCAAAGGCGCCTATAAGGTAATTGTTGTGGATGTGCTGGAAGGAAAGCTGGATCTGGCAAAGTCCCTGGGAGCAGATATCGTCATCAACAGCAGGGAGGAGGATCCTGTCGCCAAAGTAAAAGAAATAACCGGCGGTGCCGGCGCAGATGTGGTAGTAGAGGCTGCCGGGACCGAGGAGTCCTTCAATGCCGCCAGCGCCATGATCCGGCACAACGGAAAGTTCGTATTCTACAGCTGGGTGACTAAACCGGTGACTTTAAATATTAGCCGCTGGCACGACGATGGACTGGAATTTGTAAACACTTGTCTGGTTCATCATACCTGGCAGCAGAGGTATGTGTGGTTCCCTGAGACCATGCGTCCCATTGCCCAGGGCCTGGTTAAGATCAAGCCGCTGATTACCAATGAATTCAGGCTGGCAGACTTAAAGGCCGGATTTGAACTGGCGGATCAGGATGACGCTGCCATCAAGATTGTGTTCCGCCCATAAATTTCAGGCTATAGTTCACGGGGGATTGTTCTGAGGGGTACGCTCTGGAAAAAGGTTCTCCCGGATTGCGGGTTTCGGAGCCAGAAACTCTAAGCTTGCAAAAATCTGCTAAAAACAGGGGCAAAAATCCGAACTCGCTGCGCTCAGACATGCGGATTTTTGTCCCTAGAGCGTGTTTGAAAATTCATTCCCGGCATCTGCACGCCCCACTTTGCGGTATATTTGGCCCAAATTCACTTAACGTAGCCCACTACGCCGCGTTCATTTGGGCCAAATCTCCCACAAAGTGTGACGCACAGCTACCAGAAAGCAATTTTCAGACACGCTCTAGTACTTCTTGTTTTGCCATCTGCCGCGTTGTCGTCAGTCAACGATGCCACCGCATCGCCTCCTTCCCGCGCCTTGCGGGCTGACAAACTATTTGGTGCTGATAGTGTAATAAGCATACCTAATTATGTAAAAAAAAGCAAGCTAAAAAGAGAAAAAAGATGTTGAAATATATCAAGCGCTGTGATATATTGTCATTAGATATATCACAGCAGCAAAATAAACGAAAAGGAGGAAGGATATATCGTGAATTCAGGGGATATGCATATCAGGGACATACGCATCTATCATGCGGTCAGCACGTTGAGTCATCCGATCGCAGATGCGACCCATGATATCAGCCAAATCGCATTTTATGTCCTGGAGGCAGAGACGGCAGCCGGAGAGGTGGGGCAGGGGTACCTGTTAAGCTTCCACTATAGCCCCGGCGCTATCGAGGGGGCGCTTAAGGACATGAAGAAATTCATGCTGGAGAGGGATTACCAGGTTTTTGAAACAGCCCAGATTCAGAAGGATTATGAGGCGGAGTGTGAGTATTTCGGCATTTCCGGCCTTCAGCGCTGGGCGCTGGCTACATTGAATGTGGCTCTGTGGGATGCCTGGTCCAGGACACTGGGGCAGCCGGTTTACCGGATGTTCGGATGCCACCGCAGGCCGATACCAGTGTACGGAAGCGGCGGCTGGCTCAGCTACACGGATGAGGAGCTGGTGGACGAGGTGGTGAACTACAAGAAGCGCGGATTTACGGCAGTGAAGATCAAAGTAGGAAGCCCGGATCTGGAGCGGGATATCCGCAGGCTTCACCTGGTGCGTGAGACAGTAGGGCCGGAGCTTAAGATCATGATGGATGCAAACCAGGGAATGGATCTTCCCACGGCGGTCCGGCTGGTCAGCCAGGTGGAGGATCTGGGGATCTTCTGGTTCGAGGAGCCGGTGGCCAATACGGATTTTGAAGGCTATGCGACACTTCATTCCAAGACAGGTGTCAGTCTGGCTATGGGAGAGAGGGAATACTCCACAGTGGCACTTCGGGAGCTGATTCACAGGAATGCCCTGGATTTATGGCAGCCGGATATTATCCGTCTGGGGGGTGTGGAGGCCTGGCGGGACAGCGCAGCCCTGGCAGACGCTTACCATATCCCGGTGCTTCCCCACTATTACAAGGATTATGATGTACCGCTTCTGTGTACGGTAGCAAATCCCTATGGAGCGGAAAGCTTTGACTGGATTGACGGGATCATAGACCAGCCCATGGTGATTGACAATGGGTTTGCTCATCCACGGGAGGGAGCCGGATGGGGATTCCGTTTTCTGCACCAGTTCATGAGTGAGATTAAGTAAGAGAAGAAACGTTGTTGTGAAATAAGATTTTATAATGGGGTGAAAGGAGTTCTTTATGAAGAAAAAATGGAATGTTGCAGTTATGTCAGTGATTCTGGCCGCATCTATGGCTGCAGGAGGATGTGGTGGTTCTGCGGCACCGGCAGGAACGTCGGCGGCGCCGGCAGGGAGCGCAGCGGCATCCTCAGGAGCCGGGGAAGGGGCTAAGGAGGATCCGGCTTCCGCCCAGGAAGTGGTCACCATTCAGATTGGATTTGAGAATACCACGGAGGAACCCATCGGCAAGGCAGTGGAAAAGTGGGCAGAGCTTCTGGAGGCAGAGAGCAACGGCACCATGAAGCTGCAGCTGTTCCCCAACAGCGCCCTGGGAAGCAAGAGTGAACTGATTGACCAGATGATCATGGGCGAAAATATCATCACAATCGCGGACGGCGCATTTTATGCCGATTACGGTGTCCCGGATCTTGGCATTCTCTACGGACCGTTTTTCTTTGACAATTGGGACGAAGTATGGAAGCTGATTGACAGTGACTGGTACAAGGCGGAATGTGGGAAGCTGGCAGACAAAGGTCTCACGGTGCTGGCATCCAACTGGATGTATGGGGAGCGTGAGCTGATGACCAAGACCAAGGTAGTGACGCCTGCGGACATCAAAGGACAGAAGATCCGTCTGGCCAACAGCCAGATCTATGTGGAAGGCTTTAACGCGCTGGGAGCCACGGCAGTTCCCATGGCATTGGGCGATGTATATACCTCTTTGCAGAACGGAACCCTGGACGGTGTAGAGAATCCTCTTTCTACCTTGTATGGCCAGAGCTTCCAGGAGGTATCAAAGAATATCCTCATGACCGGGCATATTCTGAATTTTACCACCTGGTGCATCGGAACAGATTATCTGAATACCCTGACCCAGGAGCAGCAGGAACTGCTTTTCAGGACAGGCGAGGAGGCTGGACTTTACAACAATGAGCTTCAGGACGCGGCCAAGGACGATTACTACAAGCTGCTGGAGGAGGCCGGGGTCACCTTTACGGAGCTGACTGATGAGGAGAGGGCTTTGTGGAAGGAAGCAAGTCTGTCTTTCTATGAAAAGGGCAGCCAGTTCGGATGGAGCGACGGCCTTTACGATACTGTGAAAACGGCGATTCAGTAGTATGATACCTGAGGGCAGGAACTAAAGGCCAGTGGCCGGGACTGCTGCGGCATTTCCGGCCACTGGCTCCGGAGGGGGAAGGAATGAAGAGATTTCTGGATATTCTCAACAAAATCGAGGTCGTGGGAGCATCACTGGTGCTGGCGGGACTGATTGCGTTTACATTTGTGGGGGTTCCCATGCGGTATCTGATGAGTCATCCATTTACCTGGGAAGAGGAGCTGCAGCTGGCCTGCATGGTCTGGATTACATTTCTGGCCGCTCCCGCAGCCTTCCGGTCCAAAAGCCATGTGGCTATAGAGATCGTGGTGGACGCACTGCCGGCAGGGCTGCGCAGGGGCGCGGAGGTGCTGATCGCCCTGGTGGTGTATGGGGTTTTAGTCTATTTTCTTTTCAGAAGCAGGGATTTTCTTGCAGTTATGCTTAAGACAAACCGTAAGACACCGATTCTGATGATTCCGTATTCCTGGATTTATTCTATCGCGCCGGTTTCCATCGTACTGATGCTGGTCAGCTATACGGAAGAAAAGATCGGGGAGCTGAGAGAGATGTTTCGGGGCAGAGAGGAGGAGAAGAGATGAGCGCAGGGGTAATGATCATGACAGTGACGCTTCTGATTCTGCTTTTTGCCAAGGTTCCGGTGTTTGTGGCAATCTTCGGCGCGTCGGCGGTCTATTTTGTGCTGACACCTGGGATCAATCCGGCGGTCTTTGCCCAGCAGGCCATAACCGGTGCAGAAAGTGTGACTTTGCTTGCAATCCCGTTTTTTGTCTGTGCCGGCGTGCTGATGAATTATACCGGAGTGACCAGAAGGATAATGGATTTCTGCGGGGTACTGACCGGGAGGATGTATGGAGGGCTTTCCCAGGTGAATATTCTTTTGAGTACGCTTATGGGCGGGCTTTCAGGCTCGGCTCTGGCGGATGCTGCCATGGAGGCCAAGATGCTGGTGCCGGAGATGGAGAAGAAGGGGATTGGACGGGCTTTCTCCACGGTGGTGACAGCAGCTTCCAGCATGATCACGCCGCTGATCCCGCCGGGAATCGGACTGATCCTCTATGGCTGCATTGCCAATGTGTCCATTGGAAAGCTGTTTGTGGCTGGTTTTGGACCAGGGATTCTTTTGTGTGCCGCCATGATGCTCATGGTTTCCCGTATCTCGAAAAAGCGGGGATATATGCCGCTGCGCACGGAAAGACTTGGCGCCGGAATGTTCTGGAAGTCGTTCCGGCCGGCAGTGCTTCCCTTGTGTCTGCCAGTCATTATTATCGGCGGTGTGCGTCTGGGGGTTTTTACAGCCACAGAGGCAGGGTCTGTGGCAATTGTGTATGCCGCTATTCTGGGAATCGTATACCGGGAGCTGGGCATTAAGGAGATAGCCCAGGGGCTGAAGGAAACGCTGCAGACCACTTCATCCATCATGCTGATTGTAGCAGCCGCCTCTACATTTTCCTGGATACTGACCAAAGAGATGATTCCCCAGCGCTTTACAGAGTGGATGATTCAGATGATCAATAACAAATGGCTGTTTCTGGTGGCCGTAGATATATTCCTGATTTTTGTGGGCATGTTTGTGGAGGGTAACGCCAGCATGATTGTTCTGGTTCCGCTGTTTGCACCTGCAGCAGGGGCTTATGGGATTGATCCTATTCATTTTGCCATGGTTTTTATATTTGCCAATGCCATCGGGGCCTTCACGCCGCCTATGGGCACTCTGATGTTTGTGACCAGCGGAGTGACAAAGTGTCCGACCAGGGATTTCATCAGGGAGGCAGTGCCCTTCTACATCCTTTTATTTGGCTGTCTGCTGATCCTGACTTTTATACCTGTATTCTCCACGGGGC
The DNA here is from genome assembly GCA_910577655.1 of uncultured Lachnospiraceae bacterium. GTDB lineage: Bacteria > Bacillota > Clostridia > Lachnospirales > Lachnospiraceae > Brotaphodocola. The sequence goes on from CAJTOW010000034.1 coordinate 28,533, forward strand.
TGGTGAATCTGATCTACTGATTCTTGCGGAACATGAGAATTTTTTTGCTGGATGTAACCAGACAGGAGTGACAAGATAACTGTATCTTGTCACTCCTGTTTTTCGTGATCCATTTGGATACACCAGACAAAAAATCCGGTTCTAAAAGATAAAGTTCCGGAAAATATGTTGCATAAAGCGGCAGCGCACGGGAGGATTATGTGCAATTTGTCATAGTCAATATGACAAATGTCATGAAAATTTTTCAAAAACAGTGACAATAGACAGATGTTTCCAGCCAGGAATCTTGTTAAAATGACATCAGTGAAAGACGAGAAAGACCAACAAGGAGGAAATCACATGAAGTATGTAGTGCTTGTCAGTCATGGCACCTTTGCTCCTGGTCTCCACAGTGTTTTGAAGATGCTTGGAGGCGGAGACAGGGCAGACGTATTAAGTGCCAGCATGGAGGATGGAATGGGGGCGGATGTATTTGTGGAACGGTTCCAGAAGACCATTGCCGGGATTCATCCGGAGGATGAGATCATTCTTCTGGCTGATATTATCGGCGGTTCCCCTCTGACCAATGCCCTGGACGTGTTGTCCCAGAGGGGGATGCTGGCCAGGACCCGGGCCTTTGGCGGTATGAACCTGCCCATGGCGCTCACCGCATCCATGATGAAAGATGCCCTGGATGGAGACACTCTGGCAGCGAGCCTGATCTCCGAGTCACAGAATGCTATCCAGGAAATGAAGCTGGCCCTGGAAGAGGAAGAAGAAGCGGATATTTAATAAAAAACAGGCCCAGTCCCTGACAGTCTGCCAGAAAGGACACCGGCAATGACTGTAGTGTGTCACAAAAAATAAAATGAAAAATATTAAAGGAGGATTTTCATATGTCAGTTTCTTTTGTTCGTGTAGATGACCGCATGATCCATGGTCAGACCTGTACCAGGTGGGCTCTGGAGTATCCCTGCGACGGCCTGGTGGCAGTCAATGACCTGGCAGCTACCAATTCCGTGTTGAAAGCCGCTTACAAGAGCGCCTCCGGGAAGAAGACCTTTGTGTGGACCATGGATGAGTGGAAGACCAAATGCCAGAAGGTTCTTGACAGCAAGGACAGATATTTCCTGATTACCAAGAATCCGCTGGACATGAAGAAGATCCTGGTGGACCAGGGCTTTGATCCGGGGATCAAGACTGTGATCATCGGCCCCTGCAATGATCGTCCGGGTGCCACAAAGCTTGGCAACAACCAGTCCATCACCCAGGAGGAAGCACAGGCCCTGGAGGATATCATGCAGAAGGGCTACAGCGTGGAATTTGCCCTCCTGAAGGATGAGGCCATCGGAAACTGGACAAAGTTCAGAGGACAGTTTGGATTTAAATAAGGTAATAGGGAAGACAGGGAAAACTGTCCGGGTGGTATCTGGACAGCTATAGAAAATAAAAGAAAGGTGGCAGAATTATGCAGATCAATCTGTTTCAGGCAATCCTTCTGGGCTTGTGTGCGTGCTTATCCAGTATGCCGGGCTTAGGTGGAACAACATTTGGTAACTATACACTGGGGCGTCCCCTGGTAGCGGGACTGGTGGTTGGAATGATCCTGGGAGATATCCAGACAGGTATTATCGTAGGCGCGGCCATCCAGGTCATCTACATAGCGCTGGTAACTCCCGGCGGCACCGTATCCGCCGATGTCCGTGCTATCAGCTATATCGGTATCCCCCTTTCCATCTGTGCCATCAAGGGCATGGGACTGGATCCGGCATCCAGCACTGCCAGAGACATGGCAGCAGCCCTGGGCGCGGCAGTAGGAACCCTGGGAACCGTACTGTTCTACGGAACCGCTACCGTGAACCTGGTCTGGCAGCATATGGGCTGGAAGGCTGTGGAGAAGGGTGATTTTAAGAAGCTGTATCTGGTAGATATGGGGCTTCCGTGGATTTCCCACTTTATTTGTTCTTTCCTTCCGACCGTGGCGATCACCATGGCCGGTTCCAGCATGGTGGATCTGATGAAGGCATATCTTCCCATGGACGGTATTGCCATGAAGACACTGTTCACCGTAGGAAGCCTGCTTCCGGCAGTAGGTGTTGCCATCCTTTTGAAGCAGGTGGTCAACAAAGCGGCAGATTTCCTGACATTTTTCTTCGGTTTCACCCTGGCAGCCTGCATGGGCCTGAACCTGATCGGTGCTGCTGTGATCGGCGGATTCTTTGCAGTGATTAACTATAAGATCCAGATGCTGAAGGTGCGTCCGGCTGTGGCAGGTGCGTATGTTGATGATGAGGAGGAGGATATTTAAGATGAAGAAATTATCAAAGAAAACCCTGAACAAATCTTTCTTATCCTGGTTTTACGGCAATCTGACCTGCTTTTCCCAGGAGCACATGCAGACCTTTGGTTATCTCTGTTCCATGTTCCCGGTAGTGGATGAACTGTATGATACCAAGGAGGAGAAAAAGGATGCCATGCAGACCTATACGGCATTCTTCAACACAGAGCCTCAGATCGGTACCCTGGTAGTAGGTATGACCGCAGGCCTGGAGGAAGCCAAGGCCAATGGAGAGGCTATCGACGGTGAGACCATCAATGGTATCCGTGCAGGTCTTATGGGTCCTCTGGCCGGTATCGGTGATTCCCTGATCGTAGGAACCCTGATCCCGATCCTCTTGGGCATCGGCCTGGGGCTGTCGGGCAACGGATCCCCTCTGGGCGCGATCTTCTATATCATCACCTGGAACCTTCTCATGTTCTTCGGGATGAAGTTTGCTTACTTCAAGGGCTATGAGCTGGGCGGAAAAGCCGTGGAGATTCTGGTCGGGGAGCAGGCGCAGGCCCTTCGCGATTCCATCATCCTCATCGGTACCATGGTAATCGGTGCTGTGGCAGCAAGCTGGATCAGTGTCACTACATCCTTTGAAATACCAAATGTAATTAATCTGCAGAGCACTTTTGATTCCGTATATCCGAAGCTGCTTTCCGCTGCTACCGTGCTGTTCTGCTGGTGGCTGATGACCAAGAAGAAGATTTCCCCCACTATGGTTATGCTGCTTCTGGTTGTAATCGCCTTTGTAGGTGTGCTGCTTGGATTCTTCAATCCGGGATTGTCTTATTAATAACGGTAACAATACTATTTAAATATACCCAGATACATAAGGGAACGGGGAGCCGCATAAGGGAGCGGCTCCCTGGAACTGTTGGAGGTTGTCTGTATGAGGGGTTGTTTCTGGTTTTCAGAGGGAGGAAAACCAAAAGCATGTATGTTGTAACAGTACAAGGGGTACCTGGGCTGTTGCAGACAGCAGTGTATTTGTTGAAAAAAACCTTTAAAAACAGATGCTGGGGTGATAAAATGTTACCAGATATCATAACAGTCCAGGGGATATCTGCACTGTTGTGAAATGTGTCCATCAGACCGGAGGAGAAAGGGATGGCGGCAATATGGAAAAAAGACAGGACCGGTGGGTTCTGCAGGTACTGACCGGGTTCGTTCTGGCTTTGCTTGCCGGGGCCGTGATGTGGTATTCTGCGGCAGATGGCATAGGTCAGGCGGTAAACGAGGGGAGAAAACATAAATTTGGCGCTACTTATATGACCATGAACAATCCGTTTTATGAGATCATTGACGATGAGATCCGCAGCCATCTGGAGGCCAGGGGGGATATCCTGATCACCAGGGATCCGGCTCTGGATGTGGAGAAGCAGGCTTCCCAGATCCGGGAGATGATCGAGCGGAGGGTGGATGGGATCTTCATCAATCCGGTGGACTGGAAGCAGATCGGTCCGGCTCTCAGTGAGGCGGTGCAGGCGGGGATTCCTATCATTGTAGTGGACAGTGATGTGTATGCGTCGGAGCTGGCTGCCTGCACTGTGGTATCGGACAATTACCAGGCAGGAGTCCAGTGTGCCAGATATCTGCTGGAGCGCAGGAAGGGTGGGAAGCTGCTGCTTCTGACCCACAGCTCGGCCAAATCGGGGATTGACCGGATCCAGGGCTTTAAGGATACCCTG
>CAJTOW010000035.1 GCA_910577655.1 uncultured Lachnospiraceae bacterium
GCTGCCGCATCCTGCGGCCAGTCTCCTCCCTGGGCCGCTGCCGCATCCTGCGGCCGGTCTCCTCCCTGGGCCGCCCCCGGTTCTTCATACTTCGCGCCGCTCATGAGCATACCAAACTTATAGTCCTCATCTGTGGATGAGAGGATCCCGGCGATCCGGCCCTCGGTGACAATGGCGATCCGGTTGCAGACAGAGCGCAGCTCCGCCAGCTCACTGGACGTGATGATCACGGTCACGCCCTTCTCCTTGTTAAGCTTCATCAGGGAATCCAGGATCATTTTCTTGGCGCCGATATCGATACCACGGGTAGGCTCGGACACGAACAGAATATCTGGATCCAGGGTCAGTGCCCTGGCGATGCAGACCTTCTGCTGGTTGCCGCCGGAAAGGCTTCTGACCGGCTGACTGTGGCCTGTACAGCGGATATCCAGCTCCTGGATCATTTTTTCAGCGTATTTTATGGCTCCCTTCTTGTCATAGAAGGGGATGCCCAGACGCTTTATTACGAAGCGGTTCTTTGTTTTTAATGCCGCAATGGCGATATTCAGCTCAATGGACTCATCCAGCATCAGGCCTGATCCCCGGCGGTCCTCGGACACGAAGGCCACCCCTGCGTCAAGGGTATCATCAGTCCTTGTCACATCCATGATCTTCCCATTGATCTTTACCTGGCCTCTGGACGGATACAGGCCCATGATGCCGTTGGCAATACTGATCTTGCCATGACCTGCCAGACCGCCGATGCCGAAGATCTCGCCCTTCTTCACCTGGAGGGTGATATCCCTGGCTATCTCCCCCGGCATACTGACTCCGAAATGCTCCAGCTCCAGGCAGATCTCCTGATGGGACGGATCCTCGTCCTCCATCTGGCGGTTCAGGATCTCCACCTTGCGGCCTACCATCAGCTCGGACATGCGGATGGTGTTCAGCTCCTTGGTGTGGTAGTCCCCCACCATCTCCCCGTCCCGCAGCACGAAGACATGGTGGCTGTTGTTCTTGACCTCGTCCAGCTTGTGGCTGATGAAGATGAAGGCAATACCCTTCTCTGCCACAGACCGGACGCAGGAGAGAAATGTCTCTGCCTCCGACTCGGTCAGCACAGCCGTAGGCTCATCCAGCACGATCAGCCTGGTATTCTGCTTGTCCAGCTCCCGGGCGATCTCCACGAACTGCTTGTAGCCTACAGGCAGGCTGCCTACCCGGGTCTGCTCCCCAAGGTCGATCCCCAGAGAGTCCAGGGTGGTTCTGGCATCCTTGTGCATGGAAGCCTGGTCTACCAGGTTTAAGCGTTTGCCGAATATCAGGCTCAGGGGAGTCTTTTTCAGATTCTCCCGGTTCAGTTTCACGTTCTCCGCTACATCATATCCGTCGATGAGCATGAATTCCTGGTGAACCATGCCTATGCCGTGCTTCATGGCTTCTATGGGGGATTTGATGTCCACCTTCTCCCCGTTAATGATCACCTCGCCTTTAAAGCCGCCTGTCTGGTGGATGGCAGGCATTCCAAACAGGATGTTCATGATCGTAGACTTGCCGGCGCCATTTTCTCCGATCAGGGCCACGATCTCTCCCGGCTTTACCTTGATACTCACATCCTTCAGAACCTGGTTTCCGAAGAAATCCTTCTCGATGTGGTTCATTTCCAATATAAATTTGTTGTCCAAAGTTCTTCTCCTTCCCGGCAAAGCTCCATGGGTCCGGCCAGCATGCCGCCAGACCTTCATGGCAAACAGGATCATGCACTCCCAAGGGCCCACAAGGCCTCTGGCACAGAAAATAGCATATGGGACTCCGGGAGCCCATGACAACAGCTGAAAGAGCGGCAGTCTGGCTGTCCAGAAGACAACCGGGCCATTACCTGAAAAGGAAAGGAAGGGCATGCCCAGGGGCTGCATCCCTTCCTTCCGAAAATCTCAGGGAACTCTTCCCTTTATAAGGTTTTCATTTAGAATCTCTCATAAGAACACATGATAAAGAAGCCGTTGTCATAGGTGGTGCCGCCGTCGGTGATATTCTCCACATCCACCGCGCCGCCTGCTGCTTCGCTGAGAGCTTCCCTGAATACTTCTGCATCCAGCTTCTCGCCGCCTGTCCTGCCCTCGCAGAAGGCTTCCGCGTAAGCGTAGCTGCCGGTCATGAACAGAGTCATCAGAGGAGCAGTCCAGGTGCCCATATGGCCGGTCATGTCAGCCTCTGCCAGCTTGTCGGCGATGGCAGTCATCATGTACTCGGTATCATACAGCTTGTCATCCGGTACCTCGATGCCCAGCGCGGACGGGAAGCCCACGAAGGGGGAGGGATCGGAAGGATAGGTGAAGTAGGACCTGGTGTCTACCACACATTTGATCATCGGCTCCTGCTGTGCGGTGTTGGTACCGAAGAAAGCGGTTTCGGCGCCATACTGGTCAACGGCGCGGGGAACGTCCTCCAGGACGAACTGCTGGGTGCCGGATGTACCTGCGTCAGACATGGGGTCTGGTGTGGTGGTCTCTACCAGGGTCAGGCCCAGCTCTGCGCAGCGGTCCTTCATATTCTGGAGACGGTCAGCTGTGGGCTGCCATGCAAGATGGCGCGGGAAGGAATAGTGCACAAAGGTCTTTGCACCCATATCACTGAGCTCGTCAACCATCTGGAAGCCCATTTTCGGAACATTGGAATGGTAAAATACGTCGCAGTTGGCGGATGTGGTTGCGGAATCATCCTGATAGCCTGCCGCGATCAAGAGAATGTCGGGACGTACTTCACGGATCTTCTGGCAGGCAGCCGCCGTTCCCTGTACAGCCTGACTGAAAATGATAGCCTTCACATCCGGGTCGGACGCGAGACTTAAGGCTGTGGAAATGGTAGTCTCCTGCTCGGTTGCAAACTTGTCCGGGAAAGTAGCAAGAACAACTTTATCTGGATTTGCTTTTTGCAGAATCTCTGCCGCACGGTAGCTCTCCTCACTCTGGGAGACGGTAGTCGTCATGATACCAATCTTGTAATTGGCAGACGCTACCTCCTGGGCAGCGGTGGTTTCAGCTTCCTGATTTACCCCCCCCCTCAGATGCAGCGGTAGTTTCAGTCGTGCCGGCTGCGGTTGTCGCCGGTGTGCCGGAAGAGCCGCCGCAGGCACAGAGTCCTGCTGCCATGGCTACAGACAGCATCACTGCTAAGAATCTTTTTGTCATAATAAAATCCTCCTTTTCTTTTTGATGTACTCCCCAAATCAGCCGCAAAGACTTCGGGAGTACATTTGGGGCAACCGCCCAGACAAACCCTGAACAATTGCCTTTTGCACCTAAATATCAAAAGGCCAGACATTCTTCTGTGTGCACCCTCTCTTTTCTGAAAATAATCCAGAATATGTCTGACGTCTTCTGTTTCTTTATTGTAGCAATTTGCCGATTTGTTGTCAAGATATTCTTTTATTTTTCGGCACTTTTTCGTAATGGCTGGGTAACAGTTCAGGGGTATCTGGACTGTTACGGTTCCAATCCAGAGCACTCTTAAACAGATCTGCTCCCACTGTCCGCAATTTTCACCAGGTATTTATGCCGTAACGGATTCATTGTCCAATCATCAAACCTGACGATTCCATCATTCTGCAATCTTCCAAGAACAATTCCCGGGTCGCGACCAATCTGTCCCGCAAATGTTTTTATAGCCTGCAGATCAAATTTCCCACTGACAAGAAAATCCCGATATTGTCCAGGTGGTATCAGACTGTCCTCCGCGAACCTGTCAGCTGCCTCCTCCCATTCTCCGGTTTCTTTCTCAAAAGAAATTCCATAATCTCCATGAACAATATGTCCTATCTCATGAAAAAGCGTAAACCAGAACGAATCCGCATTCAGTCTCCGGTCATTTACCATTAACATAATATTGTCACCGATTTTTTTTGTGGCACCATTTGTCTTCGAACCGGAAATATTCGGCAAGATAATAAATATTACCCCTGTCTCAAAAAAGGCATCATGGATCAGAGGGTAAAATTCTTCATGATTCTCAGTTAATGACAAGGCGTATTTCACAGCATTCCCGAATTTCTTTTTATTAAATTTGGGCGCCTTTGCCTTAAGTGCTTTATTGACTGCAATCTGAACCATCACATTGGCTTTGACAACGCTGCCTTCTGTAATATCTTTCATAGAGCTTCTGAAGCTTACAGCCATATCTCTCTTGGTAAATACCGAGAGCGTTGCCACATTAAGGAACTCTCTGACCTGCTTAATCTGCTCATTCCTTTTTCGCGGCAGATCCGGCAGTCCATAGTTATCTCTAAAATACTTATAATCAAGATATTCAAAGGTTTTTTGTTCTTTTAATAATTCTTCATCTGATCTGAATTCAGCTATTAATGCGTCATAGCCATTTTGCAGATTTAGCCAATAACTGACACTTGTCCCCATCATTCTGGATAACTTCATAGCGATATCAATAGAAAGGCTTTGCTCTCCTCTGATCAGCAGGCTGAGGTTCTTTGGTGTGGTATCGAGCCTCTTGGCAAAATCTTCCTGGGTAAGTCCACTATTTTCAATGATTTCCTTAATGTAATATCCTGGATGAAAAGCAATTGTATCATGATACTCCATATAGTTACTCATAGTGCTTGCTCACCTCCGCTATTTCCACAATTTTTACATATTGTGCTATTTCATGAATGTTACATGGGTCATATGGCTGTTTGTGATTATTCAAAGGCTGCAGAATGATTCTCCAGGGTTCCCTTACAGACTTTACATCAATAGCAAAATATCCTTCCAGATTCCTTCCCTTTTTATACTTTAAATCATGGAATCTGAAAGCCGGCTGGACTATGATATCCTTGATATTATCGGCACTGCAAAGTGCGTTTATTCTTGACAGTAAGCTTTTTGTTAATGCGGCATCGCCGCCAAAAAGTCTATTTGCCGCTTTGACACTTGTGCATTGTAATCTAACTTTATCAGATGCGTATTCAATCTCCAAGTTTGTCTCCTTGCATATCAAATTACCTGTCGGGTAATTACAATATACATCAACATATTATGTCTGTCAACAAAAACCCTTTGAAAAAGGTTCGCAACAGCCCAACCAACGTAACAGTTCAGATACCCCTTGAACTGTTACGGACCTTCTCCATACCGCCCATCATCCCATCTGCCTGCCACATTTTCCAGAATGGCAGCATCTTACATCACATGCTACACCTTCCACAGTCCCAGTGCCGGAGCCTTGACCACATAGACCTCCTCCCCGTCTTCCATGGTCTGCCAGCCATCCTGCATACTCTGGAGCGGATAGCGGGCCAGGGCGTCTTTTACGTTCATGTATTCGTAACCCACCTGGCGGATCTCCTCCCCGGTCAGATACTGCGGATCCACGGCATAGGTGATCCGGAACCGTCCTTCCGAGGAGCTGTGGATCATGTGGGCGGGAACCATGGCCGTGTTGGAAAATGCGCCCTTCTCCACCAGCTCCATGGTGCAGGGGGTTCCCCGGTAGCCGTAGCGGCGGATCAGCCCGTCCACCTCAGGGTTCTCACCAAAGGCCCGGATCCCTGGCGCTATGACCAGCAGCTCCCCGCCGTCCTCCATGATCATACGGGTGCGGTAGATGGATTTATTCCCCACCCACATGGTGGAAAATTCCTCCGGCTCCAGATATGCCACAACCTTCTTCGCCCGCCGTCCCACATGGATGATGCTGCGCTTCGCCGCCAGCTCTGACGCATGCTCATAGACCTGCCGGGAGGCCCCGGTAAAAACCCCGTGGAGAACTGTGTTCCCCTCCCGCTCCGACGCTACAGTCAGGATATAAGCCAGAGGCACATCACCCAGGAAATGCTCCTCTCCATAGTCAAAGACAGCACGCACCGGCGAATCGGTATTCCCCATGATCTTCTCCATATTGCACATGGCCCCCAGCAGATGGGTTCCGTTGATCATGGGCCTGCCCCCTAAGCCCACCAGCATATTTTTGGTGTAATTGGACATGCCGATGACCTCGTGAGGCACCACCTGGCCAATGGATAGGATCAGATCAAAGCTTTTGTCCACCACCGCATGATTGATCCGCACTTCTATATCCGACTGCCACCTGCCCCCGGACACCTCCCGGCAGTAGCTGCCCGGGACCGTGCCGATCCCCACCGTATCCTCCTGCCAGTTGTGATATAGAAATACCTCCTCCGGAACGTCCTCCCCGAAAAACCGGACCTGCTCCTCCCGGCTCATGGCCCTGTGGGTTCCCACAGCAGGCATGATCCGCACCATGGCCCTTTCCCGCAGCTTCTTGTACAAATAAGCGGCAATCATCCCCCCGCCCGAATAACACCGGGTAATATCCGGCGGAACCAGCAGAATCCGCTTTGCATCCGGCAGCCCCGTCAGCATCTGGTCCAGAACCTCCTCCACCTGCTGCCAGGTCAGCTCTCCCGACTCACTCCAGGCACTGCGCTCCATAATATTTTTCAACATTTCCCGTTCCCTCCTCACACATCCCCTGATATCTCTACTTCTTCCTCTTTTCCCTGCTATATACCAGCACCAGAAGCAGGATAATCACCCCCTGCATGATCTGCCGTCCTGCCTCCGGGATATTGACAATGGTCAGGAAATCATCCAGGATCGTCATGATCACCGCGCCGGCGATGGTTCCCGCATATCCGCCCTTTCCGCCGGTGATGGCCGTCCCGCCGATGATCACGGCGGCGATGGTCTTGGTATTGTAGCTGGTTCCCACGTCCAGAAAGCTGGTTCCCGTGTACCCCACCAGGAAGAATCCGGACATGGCGGCAATCACTGCCGACAGCAGATACACGGAAAAGGTCACCCGCCCGGTCCGGATCCCGGAGAATCTGGACGCCTGCTCATTGATCCCCACGGAGTAGATCTTCCGCCCATAGGGGGTACACTTAAGCATCACAATGGCGACTGCTGCCATGACGGCCCAGATGACCACGATCCCGGACAGAATCCCGATAAAGCTCTGCCCGCAGACCGCCCTGAGAAACGGCGCCGCATTTCCCTTGGGCGCGCCTTTTGTGTAGATCAGGAACACACCCTGAATAACCGTGCCCACCCCCAGGGTCATGATAAAGGGCGGTATCTTCAGCCAGTGGATCCCTACACCATTGATGAGTCCTACCGCCATTCCCATAAGAATGACAGCCGCCAGGGCCAGAGCCAGATTGGTATCCTGGCCCATCATGATCTGTGCGGCGATCACATTGGCAAATGTGATGGTATTGGCAATGGACAGATCAATGCCGCCGGTGAGGATCGTCAGATTCTGCCCGATGGCGGCGATCCCCATAAAGGACGCCAGCCGCAGGATCCCGGCCATATGGGTAGGCTTTAGATACCCCGGCGACAGAAGCTGTGCTGCCAGCAGGATCACCACCAGTATAACATATACCATAATCTGGGAACTACCTGAATTTTTGCCGATAATGTCTAGTCTTGAAATCCGTTTGCTATTTTCTCCCACTTTTTTACCTTACCTTTCTCTGATTGACCATATTCCCAGGTCTGCGGAAGGTGCCGCCAGTATCCCTGCACCTGAAAAAGTCCCAATACTGTATACTGTTGGAGCACCAGACAGAGTACTTATCGCAGCACCTGCCGAAGCATCTGCCGCCTTACGCCCTGTATCTGCGGACCTGCTTCCCCACACTCTCAGCGCCGTTTGTGCATGGCGCTTAAAGACAGAGCCACAATCAGGATCAGGCCCTGGCATATGAACTGGTAAAAGGAAGAAACACCAAACAGATTCAGCATGTTGTTGATAATGGAAATGATAAATACCCCTGCGATGGTTCCCAGGGGATCCCCTACCGCGCCGGTCATGGCGGTTCCGCCTACCACTGTGGCGGTGATGGCATTCATGGCGTAGTTCTTTCCGATGGTGGCATCTGCGGAATTCATCTGGGCGCTGAGGAAGATCCCGGCCATGGCACAGAGAACCCCGGCCAGACAGTAGGCCCAGAACTTGATCCGGCCCACCTGGATACCGGTAGAATAGGCGGCATTTTCACTGCCTCCGATGGCCCGCAGGGCCTTACCGTAGGGAGTGCTGTTGGTCAGATTGCGCACCAGGCAGAGGATCAGTACAAGCAGCAGAAATGGCACCGCGCCGGAAAGCCCCCTGGTCAGGAATTTGGCAAAGGCTCTGTGGACGCTTCCACCAGGATTGGGCATCAGCAGAAGAGCCAGACCGTCAAATACTGCCGTGGTGGCTATGGTCACAATGATGGGAGCCAGACGCCCCCTGGTGATGAGCAGCCCATTGAAGGCCCCGCAGACCACTCCTGCCGCAACCGCTGCCGCCAGGGCCGGGATAAAGCCCATGGCAGAATCCGGATTCATGAACATAACACATACCACATTGCACAAGGCCACGATCCCGCCCAGGGACAGGTCGATCCCCCCTGTCAGGATCACCAGGGTCTGTCCCATGGCTGCCATCAGCAGCGGGAAGGAGGAACGGAGAAGATTTTTAAAATTTCCCAATGTAAAAAAATCCTTGTTAAATACACTTACGAAAACCATCAAAGCTGCCAGGAACAGATAAATGGTCACCGTATGTCCGTTCCTGCGCCAGAAATTTTTATTCAGTGCCTGCTTCACGACGCTTCACCTTCCTTTCTGCTTTTGTCCATGCCCATGCCCAGCTGCATGATCCGCTCCTCGCTCAGCTCCTCCTTTTTCAGGATGCCGGATACCCTCCCCTCGTACATGACGATCACCCGGCTGCTCATGCCCATGATCTCCATCATATCACTGGAATTCATCACCACGGCCACCCCCCGGGCGGCCAGATCATGCATAATCTGGTAAAATTCCCGCTTGGCCTCCACATCAATGCCGCGGGTAGGCTCGTCAAACAGAATCACCCTGGGCTCTGTGGCCAGCTCCTTGCCAAGAACCACCTTCTGCTGGTTTCCCCCTGAAAGGCTGGAGACCGGCAGTTCCAGGCTGCCCATCTTGATGGAAAGCTTTTCCTTCATGGCTTCGCCGAATTCCTGCTCCGCCTTCTTGTCAATGAAACATCCCTTCATCCGTTTCTTCATGCTGGATATGGCCAGGTTGTGGCGGTTGGACAGCTCAAGCATCAGCCCCTGGTTCTTGCGGTCTGCCGGTACCAGGGCAATGCCGCTTTCAATGGCCCGGGCAGAGTTCTTCACATTCACCGGGCTGCCCCCTACCAGGATCTCGCCTCCTGCCAGGGGATGAAGGCCGCTGATGGCATTGAGAAGCTCGGTCTGACCGTGGCCCTGGAGACCGGCCACGCCCAGGATCTCCCCTTTATGAACCTGAAAGCTGACATGATTTACCTTGGAAGCTGTATCTGTCAGATTCTTTACTTCGAAAATGACCTGGCTCTCATCTACCTGACAGACGGCTGGCGGAAAGATATTTTCCAGGGAACGGCCCACCATCATGCGGATCAGGTCATCCTCATTGATCTCGGTCATATTTCTGGTGCCAATGTAGTGTCCGTCCTTGAATACAGTGATCCTGTCACCCAGCTCGAATACCTCCTCCATCCGGTGGGAGATAAAGATAATGGTCTTCCCTCCTGCAATCAGGTTGCGGATGATCTGGCAGAGCTGCCTGACCTCCTTCCTGGCCAGGGCAGAGGTAGGCTCATCCAGAATGATCAGCTCCGGATCCCGTACCAGGATCTTGAGGATCTCCGCCATCTGCTGCTGGGCCACGGACAGGCTGCTGACCATGGCATCCGGGTCAATGTGGATCCCGTACCGGTCCATGGCTTCCCGGATCCGCCCTTTGATCTCCTTTTTGTTGATTCTTCCCAGGCGGGTCACGGGCTCCTGGTTTAAGTAGATATTTTCCCAGACCGTCATTTCCCCCACCAGGGTCAGCTCCTGGAATACCATGGCAATCCCCATCCTCTGGGACTGCTCCGGGCTGCGGATATCTACCTTCTTTCCATGGAAATAGATCTCCCCCTCATCTGCCTGATGGATTCCGGCCAGCATTTTCAGGATCGTGCTCTTGCCGGCTCCATTTTCCCCGGCCAGCACATGGATCTCCCCCTTGCTGCAGGAAAACTGTACCTGATCCAGGGCCGTGATTCCGGCAAATCGTTTCGTTATGTTGACCATTTTCAAAATCTCTTCTGCCACGGTTTACCTCCTTTTGCGTAACAGTCCCCATTCCCCTGATCTGTCTGGGCTGTTACTGTTCTGCAGTATTTCCAGTGCCAAAAGGGGGCTGTCGGGAAATGATTCTTTGTCCACGATATATCCGGTGATCCACCTGGTATCACCACAATATATTGTGTCCATAGATCATTTTCCGACAGCCCCCTCCTTTATTTCAAGCCGGAACCCCTCAGGCAGCCGCCAGTACTTTCATTTATTGGTGGCGCGTTCCCCTGCCGGGTGCATGAAGGTTTACTTGTACAGCCTTTCCAGGGTCTCGTCATCCAGCTCGGTCAGTACCCAGTAGCTGTCTGGCATGTCGGTGCGGTAATACTGGTCTACATTGTCCTCGGTAACGGTCTCCATATCCATGACCACATTGCTGGGCACTTCTTCTCCGTTGAGTGCCCTGATGGCAACACGCAGGGCCTCTGCGCTGGTATAGGTAGGATTAGATGGCGCGATGCAGGAAAGGCCTTTGTCCTTATTCTCGATCCAGGCACGGATAGCGCCGTTGTTGCCCTCGCTGGTCATGGGAACCAGATCACGGCCCGCGGCAATGAACGCATCAATGGCTCCCTGGGTCATAGCACCGCCCTGGGACCAGACACCGTCAATCTCCGGGTAAGCGGACAGCATGGATTCCATGGCTGCCTTGCCCTGGGCGTAATCCCAGGAAGCATTGGCAGAGCCCAGAACCTCAATATCCGGATACTGCCTGAATACTTCCTCGGCACCGCCCCAGCGCAGGGCATCGGTAGCAGTACCGGCGATACCATTGAGCACCACGATCTTGCCCTTGCCGCCCAGCTTCTCAGCCAGCCATTCCGCGCCGATCCGGCCAAATTCCTTCTCGTCGATTCCCACGGTAGCTACCTGCTCCTCGGTCTCTACTACATTGTCAAAGGAAACCACCTTGATGCCTTCCTCGGTAGCCTCCTCCACAATGGGAGCCAGGGCTGTGGGGGATGCCGCGGTGATGATGATGGCATCCACCTTTTTGGTGATCAGATCCTGCATGTCACTGATCTGCTTGTTGATATCGTCGTTGGAGTTGGTGATGTAGTACTCGCTTACCACGCCCTCTGCTTTCAGCTTCTCTGCCTCAGCCATAAACTCCTGCTCCATCTGGGCTCTCCAGGAGTTTCCGATGGAATAGTTGCAGAGCGCCACCACGTAACCTCCGCCTGCGGCGGCTGCCTGGTCAGTCTCTTCCTTCTTCTCCTCTTCTCCGGCCGCCGTGGTCTCTGCTGCCGCCGCGGTCGTCTCCGCTGCCGGGGCCGATGTAGTCGCCGGGGCCGTCTGACCGCCGCCGCACGCGCACAGGCTCATTGCCATCACTGCTGCCAATCCTGCTGTAAACATTTTCTTCATAATACTTGTCTCCTTTTCTTTCTGAGTCAGTGCTCCATCCGGCCAGTAACCAGACTTTCAGCACCTCCTATTTTGCCATCTGCCGCGTTGTCGCCGTTCAACGCTGCGCCGCGCAGCCTCCTTCCTCCACCTTGCAGGCTGCCAAAATATCCACCAGAGTGTGTCTGAAAATTGCTTTCCGGCATCTGTACGTCCCACTTCGCGGTACACCGCAGGCGTCCCTTGGGAGATTTTGGCCAAATGAAGGGCACCTTCAGGCAAAAAACAGTTCCCTTGCATTGTCTGCCAGGATCAGCTGCCTGTGGCTCTCCGGGATATGGGTGCACTGGGTCTCCACCAGATTGATCAGCTGCCGCATAGTTCCATGGTTCAGCATCCCCGGATAATCCGAGGCCCACATCATCTTCTCCGGCCCCACATGGCGGTAGCAGGTTTCAATGATCTCCACCGAGGCGGGCCAGGGATATTCCTCATGGAAATACACCGGCACTGTGGAGGTATCTATATAGACATTGGAATGCTCCTTCACCATGTCCAGAACCTCCCTATAGCTGCTCTCTGGCATCCCTTTTCCGAAGCAGGCATCTGCTCCCATATGGCAGATGATAAACCGGATCCCGGGCCAGGTCCGGGCCAGGGTCTTCACATCCGCGATATCCTCTGTACGGAACATGTGGATAAATACCGGCTGGCGGTACTGACTGCAGCAGTCCCACACCGGCGCCAGCTTCGGATCAGTGAGCCTGGTACCTGGCGCACACTGGAAGGTGCTGTCCACCTCCACCTTAAAGCCAAACAAAATGCCCCTGTCATAAATGGCCGCCAGCTCCTCTGCCGCTGACTTTCCCTTCATGATATCCACCAGAGCTACTCCCTTCAGCCGGTCCGGATACCTGCGGACACTTTCCTCAAAGTAGTAGTTATGATACCCATAGTAGGGATTGGGCATGAGCACCGCCTTCTCTATGCCGCACCAGTCCATGTAGGCGATGAGCATCTGGGCCGTACTCCTGCTCTGTTCAAAGGAAGGGGGCAGAAACTGCACCTCCCTGTTTCCGATGGCAACCCGTCCCAGCCCTGTGGAACGCATCGGCTGCCCCCGGGTAATGCCCGCCACCTGTTCATAGATGTGGGCATGAATGTCAATTACCTTCATCTGGTTCCTTTCATTTGTATGTTTTGTATGTCAACAGCGCTGTTTTCCTGATGCCATTAGTATACTATGACGTTTTTTTGCTGTATATATGATTTGATTGGAATATGTTTTGATTTCATCCTGTCTTATTGACGCTTCAAAAGAAACATGATTTAATGGAAACAGTTCCGATAGGTCTGCGCGTTTACCGTTACGGCAAAATTTTCAAAAGGAGGTATTTCATCTATGTATCAGATCCTGTCATATCCGATCAAAGAAGCACAGCCCACCTGGCCCGGAAACCCCACCTTCCGCTTGGAGCCTTGCAAATCCATTGCCAAAGGCGACAAAGCCAACACCTGCACCATCCATCTGTTCAATCACTACGGGACCCACTTAGACGGTCCCATGCATTTCTACGGCGACGGCATTTCCCTGGATCAGGTGCCCTTTGACCGCTTCTTCTTCCAGAAGCCGCTGGTGCTGGACATACCCAAAGGACCCGGAGAGAAGCTCATGCCCCAGGATCTGCTTCCCTTTAAAGAGGACGTGGAAACTGCGGATCTGCTGCTGATCCGCACAGGTTTCTGGAAGTACCGCACGGAACAGCCGGATGTCTATGAAAGCAATGGTCCTGCGGTCAGCAGTGAGCTGGCCCGTTACCTCCAGGAGCAGATGGGGCATCTTAAAGCTGTGGCCCTGGATTTCGTCTCCCTGGCCTCCTACAGCGACACGGCGGACGGCGATCTGGCCCACCAGACCATGCTTGGCATGTATCACAACCGCTTCATATGTATCATTGAGGATGTGAACATGCGTGGAATCCCCTCCGGATTTCTAAAGCGTGCCGCCGCCATTCCCCTGATCATTGAGGGAATCGACAGCTCGCCTGTAACCATGTGGGCAGAATACTGATGCCGGGGCCGCCTCCCAAGAAGAACACTCCGGGCGCCCTGTCCCCATTGCGGGCATCCATGCGGCAGTCAGGAGTCTGGCTTCTGCTGAAAAAGCACTGGCGCCTGCCCCCACTGTGGGCATCCATTCAGCGGTCTGGAGTCTGGCTTTTGCTGAAAAAGCACTGGTGCCTGCTGATCGTCGGTGTCCTATGTGTCCTTCTGGGCATCACCTTATACAATACCTCTGGTCAGGCTGTGATCTGGAATCCGGAGAGCGGGGACAGTTCCTGCCTCCACGTGGGCTTCTCCCAGATGGAGACAGACAATCCCTGGCGGACTGCCCAGATCAACAGCTTCCGGGAGGCCCTGCTGCCCAATGGGATTGATTTTATCTACCATGAGCCAGAAGAGTACACGGTTCAGTGGCAGCTGGAGGATATCCGCAGCCTGATCCGGGAGAAGGTGGACTATCTTGTCATTGTCCCTGCGGACTTAACCGCCCTGACCCCGGTGCTCCAGGACGCCAAGGACGCAGGCATCCCGGTGATCCTTATAGACCAGTCAGCCGAGACCATTGACCCCAGCTACTACGTGTCACGTATCTCGGCAGATTATCTGAGGGAGGGTCAGCTGTGTGCCGGCCTTCTGGCAGACAGATTCGGGGATAAGCCGTGCAATATTGTGGAAATCTACGGTACCGAAAGCTCCCCTGGAGCCCAGGCCCGTTCCCGTGGCTTCCACCAGGCTCTGGCCCAGTATCCCAATCTGCGGATCATTGATGTGGAGTATGGGAACTTTGACCGGGTCACCGCCCAAAAGGCCATGGAGAATGCCCTGATCAAGGCTTCTGGCAAAAGCCAGACCATCCATGCGGTCTTCGCCCACAGCGACGAAGATGGCCTGGGGGCGCTTCAGGCCATCAAGGTGGCCGGACTGCCCCCAGGCGATATCTCCATCGTCTCCATCAACGGAATCCAGGATGTGTGCAAGGCCATTATCGCCGGGGAATACCTGGGCACTGTGGAGAGCAATCCCCGCTGGGGCTTCATCGTGGACTTCCTGATCCAGCAGATGGAGAGGGGCGTCAAGCCATTTCCCATGGTTCTGATCCCCTATCAGGTCATTACCTCGGAAAATGCTGCCGAATATGCGCCGACTGCCTATTGAGCCAAAAAGGGTCCGCAGGAGGCCCAGGTATGAGTACTGGCAGACTGCTGATGGCTGGCAAACCCATCGCAATAAGCCGTCAGGCCATTTTCCGCCTGGATGTACTGCCAGATTACCCATGGCATTTATATAAAGGTTACAGTCCACGGGGCGGGGAAAACCGGACAAGAAGATGCCCCCCGTGAATAATAACTAATAAAGGAACCATTCATGAACATTTTTTTCCGAAGGCTTTCCTTCCGCCGGAAACTGCTGCTTTCCTTTGTGACATTGTCCTGCATCCCGGTACTGCTGGTGGGGATCGCGGCCTACCATCTGTATACCAATTTTATCTTTAATATGACGGAAAAATCCTCCATTGAGACCATTGACCTGGTCTGCGATGATATCGACGGGCTGCTGAACGATGCCTGGAGTCTCTGCGATATGCTGACCAGCGATATCATCATGCAGAAATACCTCCGGATGCAGTTTCCCTCTATACGGGAGCAGTATTCCAATGATCTGGCCGGCAGTATGGAGCTGGCCTCCATCTCCACTTACCGTAAGGATATCTTCGGAGTATATATGTTTGGCCAGAACGGCGGATGTTATAAGTCCAGCTACTATTCCTTCAAGTCTGAGAACCAGCGGGAAACCACCTGGTACAAGACCATCGCGGAAAATGAGGGCGCCACCTGGTTTCCGCCCCATGAGGGAAGCTTCATCGTCCGCAGCTCTATCAGCGACCGGTTCATCACCGTGGGCCAGCCGGTTCTGGACAAGGTTTCCGGCGCGGTGAACGGGATCGTGGCGGCTGACATCAAGGAGGATGCCATCACCCAGAAGATCCGGCACAGCCTCAGCAACGGGATCATCTGCATCATCGACCAGAACGGGGATATCCTGTTCCGGTCCAATGGAGGCAATGACCTTCACTACCCCATCGACTTATCCGCGGATCTGGTGGCCGGTATCCTGGATGCCACCGGAACCACGGTGGGAAAGTCCATTGTGGTTCCGGACGCTGACTGTCTGGTGGTCAGCCGTACCCTGCGCAATTCCAACTGGCGGATCGCCGGCATCATAGACCGTGGATTCCTGACCCAGAGCAGCGTCAATATCACCAGGATCGTCATGCTCCTGCTGCTGATCATTGTATTTTCTTCCTTGTATGTGGCAATGAACATTTCCCAGTCGGTCTACAAACCGGTGCAGATTCTCTACCATATGATGGAGGACGTGGAGAACGGAGACTTTTCCGTCCGGTATACCTACCCGTCATCAGACGAGTTCGGACGGCTGGGAAAGAATTTCAACCAGATGCTGGCCCGGATCCAGGAACTGATCAGCCAGATCTATGAGGAACAGAGGAAGCTGAAGAATTCGGAGCTGAAGGCGCTCCAGGCCCAGATCCAGCCGCATTTTCTCTACAATTCCCTGGATTCGGTCATATGGCTTCTTCGGATGGAGAAGAACCAGGACGCGGAGAAGATGCTCACGAAGCTGTCCACGCTGTTCAAAGTCGCCCTAAGCAAAGGGAATGAGATCATCACCATCCGCGAGGAGCTTCTGCACATCAGCAGCTATCTGTTCATCACCAACATGATTTACAGCCGGAAATTCCAGTACGCTATAGAGTGCGACCCGGTGCTGTATCCTTACCGGACCCTGAAGCTGCTTTTGCAGCCCCTGGCGGAAAATGCCATCAATCATGCGGTGCCGCTGCCGGGACAGAAGATATTCATCCAGGTGTCCATCCGGGAAGCAGAGGACTGTCTGGTTCTGTCAGTACAGGATATCAGCCGTGGGATGGACCAGGATACCCTGAAGCGGCTGCAGGAGCGGCTTGCGGATGAGCGGATGGACAGGCAGGGCAGCCAGGATTCCGGCTATGGTCTCTACAATGTCAATGAGCGGATTCATATTTTCTATGGAAGCAATTACGGACTCACCATCACGTCGGAGCCTGATTTTGGCACCGAGGTGACACTGCGGATTCCGAAACAGAAAGGAGATGAACCATTTGTTCCAGGTAATGCTTTGTGATGACAACGAAATCATACTGGAAGGGCTGTCCGGCCAGATCGACTGGAAGTCCCTGGGCATCTGTCTGTCCGGCACAGCCACAGACGGGCAGGATGCCTGGAACCAGATGCAGGAGAATCCTCCGGATATTCTGGTCACGGATATCCGTATGCCTTATATTGACGGGCTGGAGCTGTCCAGACGGGCCAGGGACTTAAATCCCAACATCGTGATCCTGATCATCAGCGCCTACAATGATTTCGAATATGCCAGAACCGCCATGCACCTGCGGGCTCTGGATTATATCCTCAAGCCCATTGATTTAGAGGCCATGACCCGGACCCTGGCCAATGCTGTCTCCC
Organism: uncultured Lachnospiraceae bacterium; assembly: GCA_910577655.1. GTDB lineage: Bacteria > Bacillota > Clostridia > Lachnospirales > Lachnospiraceae > Brotaphodocola. The sequence goes on from CAJTOW010000035.1 coordinate 17,074, forward strand.
ACTGCCGCCAGCTGCACCAGGACAAGCGGCTCATTGCCACCCAGCTGCTGCGGAACCTGGCTGTCCAGGAGGCCGGAGCCGCTGACAGGGATCCTCTGTGGAATGAGACAGACCTGGAGCCTTCCTCCTGGTGCTGCTTTCTGCAGGTGGAGCTGGATGAACACAGCCTTGGAAAGCTGTCTGATGATATCCGCTATGCGGCTGAGCGCAAATTCTCCGCCTTGAGCCAGATGCTGCTCCAGGACCGGTTCTATGTGCTGGAATCCCACCAGTACCGTTACAGTATCTGCCTGACCTCTGCCTCCAGGGTAGAGCTTACTATGGAACGCCGGGTGCTGGTAGATTCCATACGGCGGCATTTCCCCCACAAGGGGGATTATTGTGACGTGATCATCGCCTCTGGCTGTATTGTCCAGGGAACCTCCAGACTCCACGACAGTATGAAGACCTGTCAGGAAGCCTGCAAGCTTCATTTCATCAAGGGTACCAACGCAGATATCTTCTATGAAGAGGTGGAGGCCTATATCTGCCAGGAGCCAGAGGACAGCACCTCCTATCCTATGCCGGATACCAGACTCATCACCTTCATCAAGGAGCAGAACCGGGAAGGCATCTGCCAGGAACTGGAGAAGCTGAAAACGTGGCTTTACCGGAAGGGGAGCGAAAGCTATCTTTACATGACCTTTTCCCTGGGCAGCTTTTACACCCATCTGATCAAGGAGCTTGAGGAATCAGGAATCAGCGTCCAGGACATTTTCCAGAATCCTATCGGAGAATTTAAGAAGGTGACTGCCGGAGGAACCCTGGAATCCAGCATTGAAAATCTGAAACAGAACCTTTTTGAAATCTGTGACAGCATCCGGCTCAACAAGAGCCGTTATGGGAGGCTCATGGACCAGGCCATCCTCTACATCCAGAACCATTATATGTCCTCTTCCTTTTCCATTGAGGAGGTGGCCCGGGCCGTATGCCTGAGTACTTCCTATTTCAGTACGGTGTTTAAGAATGAGACGGGGATCACCTTTACGGATTATCTGATCCGGATCCGCATGGAGAAGGCCAGAGGACTGCTGGAGAACACCAGCATGAAAATGTATGAGATCTCTTCCCGGGTGGGCTATGAAAATGCTGCCTATTTCAGCGCGTCTTTCAAGCGGTATTACGGAAAATCCCCTTCGGAATTCCAGGGGAAATCACCAGGGAAATAATGGGGCTACAGCCGGTACAGCCGGCGGGCGTTCTGTTCTGTGATCGTGATCACCTCCTGGACGGGAATATCTCTGATCTGGCTGATGGCTTCCGCCACATAAGGCAGATTCAGGGAGGAATTACGGCTGCCGCGGAAAGGTACGGGGGACAGATAGGGACAGTCTGTCTCCAGAACGATCCTGTCCACAGGCATATAGGCCACCACCTCTTTCAGCTTCTTGGCATTTTGGAAAGTCAGTACTCCGCCGATTCCCAGATAAAATCCCATATTCAGGTATTCCCGGGCCATCTCCACGCCGTAGGAGAAGCAGTGTATCACACCTCCCAGGTCCTGGGCGTGTTCTGCTTTCATGATGTCCAGGGTATCCTTTGCCGCGTCCCGGCTGTGAATAACCACCGGCAGTTTCACCTGACGGGCCAGATCAAGCTGTCGTACAAACCACTGTTTCTGGATCTTTGGATCCGGCTCCTTCCAGTAGTAATCCAGACCGATCTCGCCTATGGCAACCACCTTCTCCCTGGCAGATGTCTGCTTCAGCCATTCCATCAGATGGTCGTTCAGTTCCCCAGTCTCACTGGGGTGTACGCCTACAGTACCATAGAGGAAGGGGTATTGTTCTATAAGCGCCAGAGTATTTTGGGTGGAACGGATGCTGGCGCCAATGTTCACCACCGTGCCGATATTGTGGGAAGCGAGACTGTGCAAAAGGCTGTCACGGTCAGATGCAAAGGCTTCGTCATCGTAGTGGGCGTGGGTATCGAAGATCATAGGGGTGGCTCCTTTCCTTATCTGGTAAAAAGAGATTGGTAAATTCCAAATAAGACCAGCATATGGGCTGGATAAAATAAATAAAAGGCATATTTCCATGGCTGGCGGCCGCGTTTTCCGTTGTAGAGCCAGATCAGTCCAAAGGAAATGACATATCCCGGAATATGGTACCACTGGCCCTGGGTGCAGAGCATCCAGGCAAACCCCATAAGGCAACCGCGCCAGCGTTCATTTCTGAGGCAGTAGAAGAAGGCAATCAGAAGAATGCCGTCATAGTCATAGTCCGTGTGCAGACACCAGGCCAGGAAGGCGGCAGCCAGGATTATGATCAGCTGGAGGAAGTGGCCGGATCCTGTCGCAGCCGGGAATTCCGGCTGGCCTGAGGGGTGGGGCGCAGGCTGGTTCGGCTGGCGTCCTTCTTTGGACTTGATGCCGCCTATGCGGAAAGCCGGCCAGCCGGATCTGTGCAGCCCCGGCCATTGACCGGCTGTATCCATGGCTTTCATCACCAACAGCCCCAGAAGAAGGGTGAAGAATACATTCTGTGCCACCGGGCTGACCATATGGCTGGCAGTCATCAGATTGAAGGGTATCTCCGACAGCAGGGCAAAGACAGCCAGACGAACTGTATAACGGCGCCAGTTCCTGGTGTGGAAGAAGCCCTCCACCAATAGGAATGCGTAGATGGGGAAGGCGATCCGCCCGATGGAACGCATAACACGGTACGCAAGGAGCCAGCTGTCGTAGCTGGCCCGGAGGGTGGTATAGGCTGCCTGGGTCGTTCCCGCACCGGCCAGCTGGCGCAGCTCTGCAGCCAGCGCCGGAATATAGCCGCGTCCCAGCAGAAGAAACGCAATATGATCTGCCAGCATTGTGAGAACGGCAATCAGTTTTAACTGACTGCCGTCCAGACCATGCCGGAAAACACTTTTTCCCCTGAAGTCGTTCTGACCGCACCGTTCAGGGGCTGTCTGGCCCTGAACGGTCTTTAAATCATCCCTGGTTTCTATATTCACCATCAGCAGATCTCTGCGCCGGACGGCATGGGTTTCTCGGGTACCATCAGGGCCATGACGCCGTCCGCATCCTCTGCGCAGAGCAGCATGCCTTCTGACATGAGTCCGGCCAGCTTGGCAGGTTTTAAGTTGGTGACTACCATCACCTTCTTGCCCACCATCTGTTCTGGCGAGTAGTTGGACTTGATGCCGCTGACGATCTGACGCACCTGGCTGCCGATCTTCACCTGACTGCACAGCAGCTTGCGGGACTTCTTCACTTCCTCGCAGGCAATGATCTCACCTACCTGGAACTGAAGCTTTGCGAAATCATCATAGATGATCTCAGGCTTGGGTTCCAGATCAATGGCGGCGCCGGGAATGGTTTCGGCGGCATTTCCTGCGGTGGCGCTGGCTGTGGTTCCAGCGACATTTCCAGCAGCGGTGCTGGCGGCGGCTCCGGCGGCATCTCCTCCTGCGGTGCTGACGGCGGCTCCGGCGGCATTTCCTCCTGCGGTGCTGACGGCGGCTTCCGCGGCATTTCCTCCTGCGGTGCTGACGGCGGCTCCGGCAACATTTCCCCCAGCAGCATCTGCTCCTGCCTGGGCTTCCTCGGCTGTCTGCATGGCTTCCACCTTGGCCAGGACTTCCTTGATATCCATCCGGGCGAAGAGTATCTCGGGCTTGTCAGTCACATGACTGCCTGAGGGATAGAGGCCGAAGGTATCCATCTGCCGGAGCGCACGCTTAGGTGCATTCAGCTGGGTGAGTATCCTTGCAGAAGTCTCGGGCATGAAGGCTTCCAGAAGGGAGGCGCCGATGGTAATAGCCTCCACCAGGTTATAAAGCACAGTAGCCAGACGGTCCTTCCGGGTCTCGTCCTTGGCCAGAGACCAGGGCATGGTCTCGTCAATATATTTGTTGCAGCGCCGGAAGATATTGAATATCTCGGAGATAGCGTCTGCCACCCGCAGCTCATTCATCTTCCCATCTGCCGTCTTCACGGACTCCAGTACAACCGCTTTCAGGTCTTCATCCACCGCATCCGTCACACCGCCATCCTGCACCAGGCCGCCAAAGTACTTATTGGACATGGAAATGGTACGGTTCACCAGATTGCCCAGGATATTGGCCAGATCCGAGTTCATCCTCTCCACCATCAGCTCCCAGGAAATGATACCGTCATTATCAAACGGCATCTCGTGGAGCACAAAATAGCGGACTGCATCCACACCGAAGAAATCTACCAGCGTGTCGGCGTAGAGGACATTTCCGCGGGATTTGCTCATCTTGCCATCGCCCTGAAGCAGCCAGGGATGACCGAATACCTGCTTCGGCAGCGGAACATCCAGGGCCATCAGGAAAATAGGCCAGTAAATGGTATGGAACCGGATGATATCCTTGCCGATCAGATGCAGATCTGCGGGCCAGTATTTCTTAAAGAGTTCTCCATGGTCTCCGTCACAGTCGTAGCCCAGACCGGTAATGTAGTTGCTCAGGGCATCCAGCCAGACATAGGTCACATGCTTCGGATCAAAGTCCACGGGGATCCCCCATTTGAAGGAGGTGCGGGAAACGCACAAATCCTGAAGCCCCGGAAGCAGGAAGTTATTCATCATCTCGTTCTTGCGGGAGACAGGCTGGATGAATTCGGGATGCTCATTGATATGGGCAATGAGGCGGTCCGCGTATTTACTCATCTTGAAGAAATAGGCTTCCTCCCTGGCCGACTGGACCTCACGTCCGCAGTCGGGGCATTTGCCGTCCACCAGCTGGGACTCGGTAAAGAAGGACTCGCATGGAGTACAGTAAAGCCCCTCATAGTAGCCTTTATATATGTCTCCCTGATCGTACAGTCTGCGGAAAATCTTCTGGATCTGAAGCTCGTGATCCTTGTCCGTGGTACGGATAAACTTGTCATAGGAGGTATTCATCATGTCCCAGATCTTCTTGATCTGGCCTGCCACATCATCCACAAATTCCTGGGGTGTCACACCTGCGGCCTCTGCCTTAAGCTCGATCTTCTGGCCATGCTCATCCGTACCGGTCTGAAAACGGACGTCGTAGCCCTGCTCCCGCTTGTACCGGGCGATGCTGTCTGCAAGCACGATCTCATAGGTATTGCCTATGTGGGGCTTTCCGGAAGTGTAGGCGATAGCGGTGGTAATATAGTATGGTTTTTTACAATTGCAATTCTGTTCTTGACACATGAGCCAATCCCTCCTAAAAATATATATCGATAATATCATTGGCCGTAACAGCCGGTCATCCTCCGGCGATCTGTATGGAAATGCGTCTGGATAAAATGAACGGCGGCGGCAAGTAATCAAACTATACCATAAAGTGGGGAAAAAGACAAGGAATGGGTAACTATTTCACTGCTGCCCCCTCAAGCCACTGCTTCACCACAGCTATATTCATTTTCACTATATCCGCAATACTTTCTGCCGGCATTCCACGGCCTGCAAGGTTCATTACTACCTCTCTGGCCTTTTTCTCTTCCCCTTCTGCGCGACCTTCTTCCCGGCCCTCTGCCACCCACTTTTCGCTCATCTCACACATGATCCCATAACCTCCTTCTTCGCATTTCAGAAAATGCACCCGGCTGGACAAGTCTCCCTGGCTCATATCCTCCGGATCTGTTGTTTTAAAATACTTCATCAGGCGGGCCGTCTCCGTCCCGTCATCCACTTCCGCATTCACATAGATTACATGGATTCCGTCGTCATACTGCACATCAGTTCCGCTTAAATTGATCTTCCCTCTAGCGGCTTTTCACCCTGAACTGGTTTCTCCAGCATTCTTTCCATTCCCCTTCCAACTATACCTCCGTCCATGCTCACCAGCTCTATCGCTTTATATTTATTATAAGCCTTGGAATCGTCTAAATCAAGAATAAAGGCGGTTCCTGGAATGTCCGCCGCAACAGTTGTTACTGTCCACTGGTACCCAGCGGACAGTAACCCAGACCGCCGTTTCAAATCACCTGCAGTGATAGAGCGGCCCGGATTCCGGCCGTTACGTGCATCCTCCCGCTGTTACAGTCTTGCAGCACTAAATCCCTGTAACAGTTCAGACCCTCCTTGAATCATTATGGCATCTTTCCATGAAGATCGCTTCGCAATGGGGCAGATGCCCTTCATCCACTATGTATCGGAACAGTCACCGCAATCGGTGCACAAGACCTATCTGAACAGTTACAAATCCTTCCATACAGATACCAATCCGCTCCCCTCCTTTACATTTCCAAATAGCAACAAATGGTTCTCCTGCAAATCAGCAGCGCGATAAAAGATTTACCGGAATCAGGCCAGGAAGATTTCCCAGCGAAGATTGTTTTTAGTATAATGGTTCAGCAACCATATGTCAACCAGTTTATAGTTTTTTAACAAACACAGAGTCTGGCAAATGTAACAGTTCTGTTCATGGAATTGATGTTTTGAAAGGTACACTCTAATACTTTCTGTCCGGTGCTCCTCTTTATCCGCATGTTTGGTTTTCTTTAAGTGTTCTATCCACAAACAACATACAGCCAAAAAGAAGCACCCTACAGATTGCTCCATAGAGTGCTTCTCTCATCTACTTAGCTGCCTTTAGCTTAACCTTTTCTGGCATAGCTGTCAGTGTCTATTGTATGGTCTTCCCGCAGTTCTGTCCCCTACTGCTCATCCTCTTTCTTTCTGGTGACTACAGCAAATGCTGCAAGCATCATACTGGAAAGCATCAGCATCAGGGCTGCGCTGCCGGTCTGGCCGGTCTTGGGAAGGGCTGCTAACGGTACTTCCTCGTCATCAATGAGGGCGAGAATGTCGTCGTTGCCCATATCCGGAAGGTTGGCTAAGGGTACTGCCTCAGAATCGATGGTCACGGTTCCGGGACCGCCTGCACCGCCGCCCGCACCTGGGCTTCTGGTGCTGCTTCCGCCGCCACCGCCACCGCCGCCACCAGAGCCGCCGCCCTGGGCGCCTGCGGGTACGCTGCCAGTACTTGCAGGAACGTCATCCTTCTCAAATGCATTGGGTTCATCAGGATTCATAATGGTTCCTTCAGTGATTACTTCATTAACAAAGTTTCTGTTAAAGAGATCATTTCTGGTTACTACATAAACAGCTTTCACAACCACTGTCTCTTTGAGAGCCAGATTTTCAATAACAGCTTCCTTACCATTAGCGCTCACCGTATACCGATTGCCGGATTCGACGATTCTTGCGCCATCCAGCAGTTCCTTCACACGGATTTCCTTCAGCGGGCGGTTGCCGCTGTTGGTGACAATGATATCGAACCGTGCTTCCTCGCCTACGCGGAAGTATCCTCTTGACGGAAGGTTGGTAACCTTCTTATCTACCGTCCAGGCATTATCTGGATTTGCCTCAAAGTGTGCAGTAAAATGGTTATGCGCAGTGTAACCAGCAAAATTCTTCTCTTCCCAGGTCTGTTTCCACTGGGCCGTATCTCTTGACAGATCCCATTCATTATTGTCATCCGTCCACTTCAGCAGGTAATATTTCTGCGGATCTTTGGGGGATGCAACCGGCTGCTGGGTCGGCCATACTGGTGTAACCTCTCCAATCTCAATGATTGCGTTGGTAGTCTTATCTCTGGTAACCTTGCAGATCGTCTTTACTTCTTTGTAAGTGTCGCTTACATTCAGCACGCCATTGGCTTCTGCAGAGTAGGTAAATGCAATCTGGTACTTATCCGGAATACCGTCAGACCGGTTCGGATTCTCCTTATCAGGATTGCCCGGTTCAGTCTCGCCAAGTTCATCCAATGCGTAATATACATTCAGAATATTGGCATCTGCGTTGACAGAAACTTTTGTTGCTCCTTCAATCTTCTCAAATGAGTATGTTCTTTCATTCCATGTTGTCTCATTCGTTGCATATGGAATGGCAGATTCAAAGACTGCATCTGTTACAATCTTCTTTAATGCCCCATTCTCTACATACCGTCCTTTGACAGCCGGATTCTCGTAGAAGTAATGAACTTCATACTTCAGATCACCGCGCTTTGCAAAATGTGCCTTGTAGGTAGCTGCCACATTCAGGCCATTTACCTTATTTGGTACAAATGCTGCCTTGTCAGACACCGGACGGCCTGCCTCATCGGTCCACTGTACAAAACGGTAGCCCTCTGCTGGTACTGCTGTAGATCCTTTTGCTGTTGCAGTCACTGGTGCAAGCGTCTCGGAGCTTTCCAGATCGGCTGGGCTTGTAGATGCTGCGGAAGCAGTCACCTTGCCATGTGCCGTGTCTCCTTCTTCCACTACTACCACATAGGTGATCGTAATGTCGGGATCCTCGTCATAGTAATACATGATAGAGGTATTTGCTGGTACAGTCGCTGCCAGATTTTCTACTCTGGTTCCGTTTACTTCAATACGGTTCAGATGGTAGCCGGCATAAGTCTTTGCATGTACACTGGCAGTGCTCAGGACATCCGGATCATTGACCCATACCGTATTTCTCAGAGTTTCGCGGTCTGCTTCGCGGATAGTTCCACCGACGTTGTAGTCTGCGGTTGCTTGTAAGGTCTTGGTCTGACTGTCGTCACGGACGTAGATCAAGGTGATCGTTGTCCCGCTGGCTACGCTCTTGGTTCCTTCCGCTAAGCTCATGCTGCTGAACTTGTAGCCCGTGTAGCTCTTCTGGGCCAGACTTCCCTCCACGATAGCAATCGTCGGGTTTTTCTCGTTGATCCACGCTGTATCCTCATACGTCCTAGTATCACCGGTCTGCTCCACTCCGCCCACCACGTGCTTCACCGTGTATGCGGTCTTCTGCGTCTGGCCGTCGTCCCTCACGTAGGTCAGGGTGATCGTCGTCCCGCTGGGCACGCTCTTGGTCCCCTCTTCCACGCTCATGCTGCTGAACTTGTAGCCCGTGTAGCTCTTCTGGGCCAGGCTCCCATCCTCGATGGCGATCGTCGGGTTCTTCTCGTTGATCCACGCCGTATTCTCATACGTCTTGGTATCATCGGTCTGCTCCACTCCGTCCACCACGTGCTTCACCGTGTACTCAGTCTTCTGCGTCTGCTGGTCATCCTTCACATACTCATAGACATAAACTTTATTATGATGATCCTTAGTAAACGTCTCCGGTGCCAGATCAGTCCAGCTTCCTACTGTATATCCAGTTGCAGGTTTATCACCCACTTCCGGGTTCGGATATTTCGCTGTTCCGTTGATATCCCAATTTCCATCAGGCGTTCCATCGTCTGTCAGCGTCAATACAACCTTAATATCATCTTTCTTTCCATTATTCCAGCTTCCGTTCTCCACCCGATAGGTTACAGTAATCTGGAACTCATCTGGAATCTTATCACTGTTAATATCCTTATGGTAGACAACTTCTGCTGTAACATTGCTGTCCTCAATTATTCCGCTCACTACCAGCGGCATTGCGACCCAGCCTTCCACTGCCGGGGACTCAATACGGTAGCTGTCACCGACGTTCAGGGGTGCCGACTCGTAATCCTCCGGCATATCCGGCGCTTTATCGCCTTCCTTCAGGTCTCCCTCGTCGTAGGTGTAGGTCACACGCACCTTGTAGTTCTCCAGATAATCCGGAATATTATTCCCATTCTCATCATCCGCCCATACCGCAAATGCTGTATGGTCTTCATTCATTATTACTTTATCATCTTCATTTTCAGGAATCAGCATTCCGCTAGGAGCGGTTCCATTTTTCGGAATAATGGGACCGTAGGGAGTATCAATGGTCCAACCTGCAAGCACTACTTTCCTGCCATCATAGCTCATGGCTCCCTGGCCCTGCAGAGTGACCTCTGTGCCACGATCATAGGCAGTATCGTCTACCGGCGGATTCTGGCCACCGTTTGCATCATAGGTCAGATGAACTTTGCCCACATAGTAAACTTTAATAACATGTTCCGCAGAACTTCCCAGTATCAGAGGAAGATTCTCTACCTTCTCCAGTCTGAACCCTTCTTTGTTCTTATCCGGATACTCTGTAATCTGCTGGCCGATTTCCCCGTTTCCGGGTACGGTTGCATTTTCATCCTTTTCACCATCGTAATAGTACTCAATGGTGTATGCTGCGGCATCTTTCTTGTACTGGAAAGTGATCTCGTGTATACCATTTTTGTTGATCTGCTGCTGTGCTGCTCCTACTAATGCATAACCAGAGAACGGCCTATAGGTTACCATGATGACATTGTCTGTAGTCGGTAACTCTGCTGTATCCAGTACCTCATTAGTATCGATGTCAACATAATTAACCTTATATGTCCACTCATCATGCTTCGTGTATACTACATTGATAACCTGATTCTCTTCCTCGATGAGGACTGTCATCAATGGAGCTGCTGCCGTGTAGCCAACGATGCTGGGAGCTTCTACTTCCACAGATGTTCTTACATTTGCTGTCTGTGACGGCTGCGGATTCGCAATGGTTTCGCCATCTTTGTCGCTTACCGGATTGTTAATCAGTTTTCCTTCGCTGTCTACATACTGGACTGTGTAACTCCGTCTGTCGCTGCTTTCCCACTTTGCATAGAGCGTCAGAGGTGCAGTGATCTGCTGGTTTTCTACATAAGGTATGGTGCATGCCTTATCAATGTACCAGCCAAGGAACTTGTCGCCTTCCTTGCTCGGGTCAGCCGGCTGCTCGATCTGCTCACCCTTGGGAACTGTCTGGGAAGGAATATCACCTGCGCCATTGGTTTCGAAAGAAACATCGTATGTGGGAGCTTCCCACTTTGCATATACCTGCAGATTGTAGGCAGGCATTTTTGTACTCCACGCTACTTCTGTTCCATCCTCGCAAGCTGGTGATGTGTACCAGCCACCGAATGTGTAATCATTCGGGATGTCTGCGGGACGACCTGGATCTGCTGTTGGGCGGGCTGATTCGATACTAGCTTCGAATTTCACGCTGGCATCAGCAATTCCGGTGCAATTCTCAAAGGAAACTATATAGCTATTGCGCACATAATACAATGCAGCATCGCCATAAGTACTATATGATATTCTGTCGGGTTGTTTCCAGTCCGAATAGGTATATCCTTCGATAGGGGTCTGATCCTCTTCTGTCAATTCCCCAAAGTTCATACCTTCATATGCCGCATATACTTTATAGCGGGTACCATTATAGGTCACATCACCAGTTTCACCAGCTAATACCTCTACGTAGTATGTTATGGTCTGTGATCCATTCTTACTCTTCGCTTGATATACTTTCTTATCTTCTGCTGGCATATTGGAAAACCCAGTATAATAAGCGCTATTGCTGGGATTACCCCACATATATTTATTATGATTTGCATCATTCCATATTTCTGAAATGTCCGTACCATATTTTGCAGTAATCCGCAGATTTGTTAACTCCCTATAATTCCAATTAGCATTTGATTTAGATGGATAAAAACGGATAGAATACTCTTTCCTATCATAGTATACATTCTTCACCGCTTTTCCATCTGCAGTGATCTTAGTATCCACATTACTCTTATCCGCATTCAGTTTAAAACCCTCATACTCTTTCGCAGTATATGAGATGCTCTGCCCAACCGTCCCGGTTCCAGAATAAGACTCTTGATAGTCATACTGCAAACCTTCTGAATCATCATATGTTCCCGGAACTTTCTCCTGCCAGTACACCACCATATAATCCGCAGTGGTATTCTCAGTCCATCTGGCAGTAATCGTCACATCCTCTGCCGGCATAGTCGCAGGTACATTGTCCCATCCAGCAAATGTACTTCCAACCTTTGTAGGTGCTTCACTTCCGGCTGGGGTCGTAACTGTTTCACCATATTTCAGGGAAACCGGTGCAATATAGGTGCCGCCTGCGGTATCATATTTCACAAGATAATAGTTGCGGTCATAGTAAATATCAATGTTGGTGGTTCCAGTGCTACTGATCCTTACATTATTAAAGGATTTGCTGGTGAAACCGGTTATATCTCTAGCTACAGCTTGTGTCTGGTCGCCTGAGATACCGTTCAGTGTTTCAATTTCAAGAATCGTATATCCATTTCCTGAAACATCTTGTGTACGGTGTGTAACTGTATATGTCTGCTCTGTACCCTGGTACCTGACTTCTACAAGCTGGTTTTCTGTATATGCACCACTGAACGTAACTTCTGTGTCCTCTGTGGTAAATCCTTCGAGAACAGGGCTTGTAATCGTCAAATCCACGTTTTCGCCCTTGATCACGTTAGCAACATAAGGCTGTGCTGCCCGGGAGTCATCACCATAGAGGTAATTGATCCGCAGAACAATAGCATTCTCCAGATCCGTGTAGGAGGGGATAAACTCACAACTGCTGGTGATACTTGTCAGATCGGCGGCGTTTCCCTCTCTGTCCACCCAGCCTGCGAACCTCTTGCCTTCCAGGTCGTCTGCATAAGGGGCGACCGCAGCCCCGCCATCTTTCACATACTGTACAGCAAATGGATCTGCTGCTTCTGCGGAGGAGAAGAACTTCACCACATGCTCATCTGCCGCGCGCACATCCAGCGCCAGGGCAAGCACTGTAGTAAAGTGCTCTGCCTCAAAGGCCACTTCCCTGAGGGTTACATCTTCCACATCCTGCTCTTTAATCACCTCAGTGCTCAGCTCGTGGGCGGCTGCTGCTTCAATGGCTTCCTTGCTGGAATCACCGGCATTGTCCACATAGGAGATCTGGACAAGGTCAGCGTCCTCGGTCATGGTGCGGATCCTGGAGCCGGATAATTTCACTTCTACGATATCACCATCAAAATTCACCTTGCGGCCATCCCGAGTCTCCAGACGGATATCAAATGCGATCACGTCGTTGACCTTGGCATCTTCCATAGAGGGGTCTACCTGGTTCTGTGCCGCTTTGATCAGGGCTTCCTTGTTGCCCACTTCCTCCACCAGAAGAATGGTGTCAGCCGGAAGTACGCCTTCCTCGGCGCTTACGGATACACTGATGCCACCAACATTTTTCTGGTCTGCAAATGCCGGATGCTCGGACACCTCTTCCATGGATGCCACGATCTCCAGGCTGTCGCTGACTTCCTCAGCTACATAGACATACTCATAGTTTTCCAGTCCGGCTGCATCTGCCGCATCCACCTGGGCCAGTTCGGCGCCGTTGGCTGTGACGCTGATAATCTCAAATCCAACCTGGGGAACCACTGCAAAGTACAGATCGTCACCCTCATTGACTGTCCTGCTGCCTTTGAACTCAGCTGCACCTACGGGATCCACAGAGTAATCCACATGATACACACCTGCTACAGACTCAACGCCCTGCATATTCTTCATGGAAACCTTGTAGGCTCTCGCATTTGCGGAATCCCAGATGGTCACGGTGTTGTAGGCCTTTCCGTTCAGGGTACCCAGGGTTTCGAAGGTACCGTTGATATCATCCTCCAGCTCCTGACCTTCGTTGAAGTCCGGGATGTCGGCTACACTGCCGTTTTCCTCGGGAGCCTCAGTTTTGCCTGCATTGTTCCCGTCTGCCGGAGTGGTCTCAGCGGGTGTCTCCACCTCTACTGGAGTCTCAGTGGCACTGGTCTCACCAGCTGTGGTAGTCTCTTCTTCTATAATAATATCGGCGTCGCCGCTTTCATTTGCTCCATCAGTCTCGTCCTCAGCTGCACTGCTTTCCTCAGCGTCGCTTTCTTCGGTTTCCTCAATGTCAGCTGCGCCGGTCTCTTCAGTCTCGGCTGCGCGGGTATCCTCGGTCTCAGCCTCGGTGGTAGCTTCTGGTTCTTCCTCTTCAGGAGCCTCAGTTCTCTCTTCGGTCTCTACCTCTACATCAGAATCCTCACTGATCTCCTGCTCCTCGTCCTGGGTAACATCTTCCGGCTCGATAACGATGTCAGCATCGTCCAATACCTCCACGCTGGATGCTACCTGGTGAAGCTTGCGGATAGAGATACTAGCGGTTGCACTTCCCTCCTCAGGAACGGCTTCTGACTCTGCCTCATCGGAAACTTCTTCAGCTACGTCTACATTTTCTTCTGCGTCAGCATCGGATACCTCGTCAGATGCGTCGGTTTCTTCTGCTCCGGCTGTATCTGCAGCATCCTCTACTTCAGAACCGTCAACGGCTGTGGTTTCTTCTGCTCCATCTGTTACATTGTCAGCTTCGGCTGCTGTAGTTTCTTCTGTCTCAGCATTTTCCCCAGCTTCGGCTGCATCAGTAGCCTCAGTATCCTCGCCTGCTTCGGTAGTTTCTACAGCTTCTCCGGCCTCGCTGCTGTCGGCTGCATTGTCACCAGCTTCACTGCTTTCCTCTGCCTCAGTCCCTTCTACGGCTTCGCTGGTTTCTTCCGGTACCTCGGCGGGTTCCGTTACATCTGCTTCTGTTCCCTCATCTGCATCTGTGTCAGCCTCCGTGGTTGGATTCAGCACTTCTGCGCCCAGTGTGTGGGGCATATCATCCACCATGTTGGTCTCGCTGTAGTCTTCCACATAAGAAGCTTCCGTGTCCTCAACATTGGCCGCGTTGGGATTGATCGTCACGCGGGCGGTCTCATAGCCGTCCACGTTGGCACGGAATTTCACTACCATGTCGCTTTCGTTGATGAACAAGAAGATTACATCTTCTGTGCCCGCATTGTAGAATACTTCTACCGAAGTATTCTCTGGGGCGTAACTTTCATCCACGTCCACGTCTAACTGGTAGACGGCGCCATTCTTCCCTCCTATTAATTTCTCATAGGAAGTCTTCAGGCTCTTGGACTTGGCCTTCAGCTCTAAAGAACTGAATTTGAAGGTCTCGCCGCCATCCATGGCGTCCTGGATTGCTTCCCGTAAATCGCTGCCATCAACCAGGAACAGAGCTTCCTGCTCTTCTCCGGCCGCAAACGCCACATTC
>CAJTOW010000036.1 GCA_910577655.1 uncultured Lachnospiraceae bacterium
CCCACAAACTGTGACGCACATCTGCCAGAAAGCAATTTTCAGACACGCTCTAGTAGCCTCAAGAATGTCCGCCGGATCCAGCCCGGTGATTTCTGCCACCCGCTCCAGGGTCCATTCCTCCACCCGCTTTGCAAAGGCCTCAAATCCATATGTGTATTTCCCGATATATTCCCGGTCCTCCCATCCGTTGTCCAGAATAATTTTCGCCATCCCAAGAGCCAGCGCGGCATCTGTTCCCGGACGGATATGGAGAAATATATCCGCCAGATGCTGGGACGCCGGTGTGATCCGTGTATCAACAATGATCACCTTTCCTCCCCGGTCCTTCAGGGCCTGGACTCCCCGGTAGCTCAAATGGTTGGAGTAGGCTCCGCTCCAGGCCCACCCCAGGAAGGTGCTGGCATTTTTGTTGTCCGGCCTGGAATCACGGGCGCAGGTACATGCCCCGGCAAGGACACTGGCACGGTAGCAGCTGCAGTCATCTGTAGAAAAATTGCAGGAGCCAAATGCGTAAACAAACCGGTGGTAATAGGGCCGGTACCATTTGCAGTACCCGCTGGTAAATACGACGGAATCCGCTCCATAATCAGCCTTGGTCTGGTTTAACCGGTCTGCAATTTCTTTATATGCCTGCTCCCAGGTGATGGGCTCGAATTTTCCCTCTCCCCGCTTTCCCACTCTGCGAAGGGGTGTGCGGATCCGGTCCTTCCTGTAGATATACTCCTTATTCATCGCACCCTTTGTGCAGATATACCCCTGATTAAAGGGATGCTCCTTTGTCCCCTCCACCTTCAGGATCCTGCCATTCCGGACATAGACATCCAGCCCGCAGTGATTTCCCGGAGAGCAGATGGCACACATGCCTTTCTTAACCTCAATCCCCGTCTCCTGACAGGGAATCTTTGCTCTTAACAGCTCCTCCTTTGTATACATCAGCTTTTCCCTCCTATGAAACGGATAAACTCCGGCGGAATCCCTGCCTCTGTCATGACCCCATACTGCTCTATATCCAGATCAGACGTCTGACCGGACAGACACCGGATGAAACAGTCCCTGACGATCCCGCTGACCTGGGCGCCGTCCAGCAGATTGACGCCTCTTATAAGCCCGTCTTTCTTCACTGCCTTCAGATACAAGGATCCTCCCTCATATTCAAAGACTTCCTCCTGGTCACCTGGAGCGGATGCATCCCCCAGCCCGATAAAATCCATCCCCATAAAGTGACTGATATTGCACAGCAGCCCCTCCCGGAATGTGTCTGGATTTCCCGCCATATTTTTTCCGGCTGTTCTTCCCTGGTATCCGGCATTGGCCCACAGTCCGATGACCCGTTTCTTTCCGGACTGAAGCTCATACCCTTCCGTGCAGTCTCCTGCTCCATAGATATCCTCACAGCTTGTCATCATCCGGTCATCTACAAGGATCCCCTTGTTCACTTTAATGGAATCATCCTTTATGCAGGAGGTATTGGCTCTGGTTCCGATACACACCAGTATCAGATCTGCCCTGAAGCTTCTCCCATCCCCCATTACAGCTGTCAGACTTTTGTCTTCCTCCTCCTGGATCCCGGACAATATGGCCGAAAAAGCCATATGAATCCCCTTACGGTTCAGAAACTCTTCTATACGGCGGGCAGTACTCTCAAAGGCCGCAGTGGAAAACAGGTACGGCGCCCCGTCAATCATGGTACAATCCATACCGCAAAGCAGGGCCAGTTCCGCAATTTTGATTCCCACCATAGAGGCCCCTGCAACCAGCACAGACCGGATCCTTCCGGTATCCAGAAGCGCCTTCAGTCTGCAGGCATCCTCCGGGGTGCGCATCACCAGTACACGTTCCATGCCTTCCCACCGGGATGACGGCAGAAAGGGCACGGCTCCGGTAGCTATGAGGATTTTGTCAAATATTTTCCTGGATCCGTCTTCAAATATCAGTGCTTTCCCCGGGCCATCTACGGCAGCCACAGGTGTATCTCCATGAAATTCCAGATCATATTCCCGTTTTATCTTCTCTATGGAGCCATAGGGAAATACTGCCTCATAGGGAATACTTTCCTTTACATAATACGTTGTCAGCATGGGATTGGACGGCGGCATATGCTTGTCACTGTACACATGGATCCTGGCCGGTGTACCGCACTCGCGGACCGCCTTTGCCGCCTGATACCCAGCATTGCCAAACCCTACAATTGCTATATTCAGCATGGTATGCTTCTCCTTTCCCGCTTATATCCTGCAATTTCTGCAATTCCGTAAAAAATAGCCCAGGAAAGATAAATCGTTGCCACCACATTTACAAAAAAAGCTGATAGCAGAAACGTTTCGAAAAACACAAACATAAAGAGTTCTGGTTTTCCCTGAAATACTGGCCTGGAAACAGCCCATCTGGCCAGATATTCCCCTGCCCCACTTCCTGATACCACGCCTGCCATGGCAATGATCAGAATCAGCTGAAATACCACAGTATTTCCCATGCCTGATGAAATAGCCGCAGACATATTGACATATCCACTCATACCATAGGCCACTATTGCCAACAATGCAGGCCATACCACACCAGCTACTGACCATAGATAAATGGCTCCTATAAAAATGCCCAATATTCGCATTCCCATAGGTGTGATCGGTTCAATGGCTGGCAAATAACCAAATCCAAACAGAAAAGCAATTCCTGCCATACATTTAACATAATAACATATCTGGCTGTTTTTCATCTCCTGAGCCATCATAATCCCCCTTTCATGCTTATCCCCAGAATCACCCCACAAAGATATAAAATACAGAGAACACCAGCACCGCGGCTACAATTGACATGAGACATGCATAGACCGTATACCTGGTTCTGAATCCTGCATCCGGCAAAGCGTCATGTGCATGAAAGATTGCCGCCGGACTGGATGCTGCCGGAAGGATCATAGACACGATGATCGTAAATACCATGACAAACCATCCGCTTCTCCCTGCAAATATTGGAGTGAAAATATCAACCAGCATCGTGGAGATTCCCAGCTCATTGTCTGTTATGGCGCCGGCCAGTGTCACACAGACTCCGCACATAAAAATACTGTTCCAGTTGATAGCTTTTCTGTGTACATCCTTAAATACCAGACAGGGTTTTCCGTCCCCCTCCCCACTGGGCATGATCATAAGAAGTGCCGCGCAGATTCCATACATGCCCGCCACAGTGACCGTTTTATTGATGAATGTCCGGAACCACATTCCTGACGGAAGTGTATTGCCCAGAACCACCATAAAAATCGTAATGCAGTAAATGATGATGATCCGTTTGGCTCTGGGTCTTAGAACCCGTGATTCCTCTCCCAGCTTATCTACATCAAAGGCCTTCATCCGGGAGAAATCAACCTTGAACAGCTTGTCCATAGCCCACACATACATGGTGCAGCCAAGCAATGTGATGCACAAGGTCATGGCGAACATAAATCCCATGTTCAATTCCTCTCCAACCACCTCACCCCAGTTCTGTGCCAGCCCAAGCCTCCAGCTGGTGTAGGGAATCATTCCGCCTCCCAGCATGGTGGAGAGAAGGATTCCCACCATACCGGTGTACACGAATTTCTTGTCATTGGTATATCCGCAGGTGTCTGCTATGTCAATCCAGATCGCAAACAGAAGGATCATCAGCTGTGTCTGGTTGATGACGATGCAGGCGATTCCGAATACCACATAGAAGCACCAGATATAAAGCAATGGCTTTCCCTGAAAAATCTTCTGTGTCAGGGACCACCGCACAAACCATTTCCCAAATCCATAATGGGTAATCGCCCCCGCGCACAGGAATGCCACAACAGACTGGTAAACAATACTCTGTCCCATGATCTCCGAGATGGCGCCTCCTACTGTGGTATAACCGCTGACACCATATGCAATAAATGCGAATAAAGACGGCCACGCAATCTCACATGTAGAATAACCATAAATTACTCCCAGAAATACGCCCAGAACATTCATTCCCACATCTGTAATCCCTGCAAAAGGCGGGACGATACACCCGAATCCAAACATTAAAAATAGTGTAAAACAGATATTAAATGTGTGTGTTACGCTGTAGGATTTCCTATTTTCCTTTGCTGCCTCCATAACCCTCTACCCTTTCTTTAGCCAGTCCTTCAGTTGCATACGCCTGCATATACAGGCAGGAAAGATTCTGCAGTCTCTCTCGGTAATTGGGAAAACCTTATGGCTTTGTTCCCCCGGTTTACTGTCATCATTTTATCATTTTTCCAGGTTTAAAAAAATGGTTTCGGCAGCCGGGATTTCTGTTACCTCATATCAAAAAAGTATCCAGTCCATTTCTTGTTATGGGGTAAGCAAACATTCATCATCCATCCTGCCCGCCTTTATGTTATAGTTTCAGTATGGAACAGAAATTCCGGAAATACACAACTATCACAACAAAAGGAGGAGGGATCCCAATGTTTTTTCAATGTTCAATGGGGCAAAACACCCTGAAGGATGTCATTGATAAAATGAACATACGGGAACTGATTGAATTTGAACGGTACTGTATGGACTATGGAATGTGGGACATGTTTCAAAGCTGCTATTCTGACGACGGACAAGTTACAGACTGCTGGATCAAAGGAGACATCAGCTCCTATACGAATGCTGCCTGCACTGCTGTCATTCCCGTAAAACACAAGATATTCGACACCCTTATCTGGAAAAATGGCAGGAAAGCCGTCGCTGAATGTCTGGCGATGTATGAAAGCAGGTGTCCGTTTGATGAAGATGTGGTGGATCTTTCCGCCCATGTCCGTTTCCATTACAGGCTTGAAAAACAGAATGGAAACTGGAAAATCCTGTCAGTGATTCCGATTTATGAAAAGGATACCATGGGATCCATGTATGCAGATGGAAGCTTCCGGGCAGACCGGCAGGAACTTGCAGCCCAGCGCAGCTCCTATGCCAATGTGATGCTTCTCCAGAGAAAATACGGACGTACCCCTGATGATACTCTGCCTGGAGAGGACCGCCCGGAGCTTGTAACTGCACTTTATGAGGAAACCAGCCGCTGGCTTGGTATGTAAAAACGGAGGAATAAGAATATGATGTTTTATGAATGCCCCATGGGTACCAATACCCCTGAAGATATCGTAGATAAATTCAACATCCGGGAAATCGTGGAATATGACCGGTATTGCAGGGATTATAACCATTATGACGAGATGCGCAGCCTATATTCAGATGATGCCTCTGTAGGCGTTTCCTGGACAAAAGGCGGTATCAACAATTATGTGGAAGGCTCCAGGGTCAACAATGCAAAAGCACCTGCCAAGCACAAGATCTTCGATGTGATCATCTGGAAGCATGGAAACCGGGCCATCGCAGAATCTATACAGTCCATCCAGATCCGTTGTCCTCTGGAAGGTGATGTAGTAGATCTGGCGACCCACATGCGTAAGCATTATCGTCTGGAAAAGCGGGAAGGTCAATGGAAGATCGTCAGCGCAGAACCTATTTATGAAAAGGATACCATGTTCTCGGCCTACGCAGATGGTACCTTCTGCCCTGACCGCGAAGAGCTGGCCAGTCTGCGCCCCTCCTATGCCAATCTGATGTACAGAAGAATGAAATATGGCGGACATCCGGATGCCGCCTGCGCAGGAGAAGACAAACCCGAAACGGTGGAAAAGCTTTATAAAGAAAGCAGTGTGTGGCTTGGGGTAATGAAGGAATAATTATACCAGGAAATTCCGGCAGGACCGGCTGTGTGCCGCATAGAAAGATCAAGGGCTTTTGCTGACTTTTCATCAGCGAAATCCCTTGATTTTACGCTGTTTTTTAGAATTTCCCGGCGTTAGCCACTTCCTCAATCGAAACTGTCAGCCTTGATTTTTATAGGGTTTTAAGGGCCATTTGTGTGCTACTTGTGTGTAACGCACCTAAATTTTTATCTATTTTTGAACACTTACAGACACTTCCTTTTTCTCTGCTCAAGCATAATTTCTACCTGTTTTTTATGCTTTTCATATTCTGCTTGTAATTCTGCCCTGCGTAAAGCGATATACTCTACCGTAGAAGTAAACCCATGCTCATTGAATTTATTCATACTGTTTCTGTATGCCCCAGCTTCCACAATATCAAATTTTTCTAATAATTCACGCTTTGCCTTGCCTGTCCGTAACCGCCGCAGTCCTTTTTCCTTTATCTGGCGTATTCTGTCTATGGTTATGCCCTATTCTCTGGCTACTGCTGCCATTGTCCGATTATTTATAAATATCTCTTTTATTATGCTGTTCTCTCTGTCGCTTGTATAACGCTCCACAATGCACCATAATTGGCTTTTAGAGTGTTCAGCATACATTTTATCTATTGTTTCATCTTCAAGGCTGAAATCGGCTTGTATGGTATCGGAAAGTGTCAAACTGTTATCATCTGCTAAAGGGGTGTCTAAACTGGCTACCCCCTGCATCTGTATTTTCAATTCCTGCAGCAGTCCTACAAGTACACGCATTTTATCAGCTATTTCATTGTCTGTCGGCGCTCTGCCTGATTCCTGCTCCAACTCCTGTACGGCTTTCTTGTAACGTGCTATTTTCTGCCTTGTGTGGCTCGGTATTCGTACCGTAGAGCCGCATTTTTCAAGATACCGCTGTACTGACTGCCTTATCCAGTATTCCGCATAAGTCATAAACCGCACATTTGCAGAAGTTTCATAATGCTGTACCGCTTCCCACAATCCAAAATAGGATTCCTGCCCTAAGTCCTCCATAGGCTCATAGGCGGCATATGGTTTTATGAATTTTTTAATCAATGGCAGATTGCTTTCATACAGTAATTGCATATAATCCGTTACAGAATAACCGTTCCTAATTTCAGAAACAATTTGCTCATTCGTCATTGCAATGCACCTACCCCTTTGCTATAATTTGAGTAGATGCAGGATATAAAGAGAAGTCAGCCCTCAAAAGCAACGGCTTCTCTTTCATTTTATCACAAAACCGCCTTTTTGCATATTTTAAAAATATTTTGAATGGCAACAGGACTAAGCCTTTTTGAAAATGCCCGGCAGAAAAAGGCGCTAACTACCCCTATGCGGCGTTTCCCTATAAAACCCCCACCGCATGATATTTAGAACAAAATCTATGCCCTTATTATATAATTCCTCATACAGACAAAAGCCCTCATCCGCATTCCTGCTCATTCGTGATACACTATCAAAAATAATGGTATCTCCTGCTTTGGCTTTCTTATAAAGCTTATTCCATTCTGGTCTGTCCTGCTTTGTTCCTGTATATACTTCCTGTATTATCACAGCCTTATCATAACTGCCCTTAATTTCTAATCTGCCTGTCAATACTCTGCTGTTTTGTACTTATCCGGCAATATCCATACACACACATAATCAATGCCCTCTCTTTCAGTATCACTTCTATCGTTCGTCTTTTTTGATACTTCTATTTTATCTCTTGTTATTGTTGTCAATAACTTTTGATACTGTTTTATCATACATTACTTTTGATACTCGACAGACATAGAAACAATACTTTATTTTGACATTGACATATAGTACTATATGTGATACTATGATACAAGAAAGGAGATAATCACAGTGCCAAATGTAAAAAAGATAATTGAAAAAATGAAGCAACAGCCAAATGGAATGCGGCCAGAAGAAATAGACAAAGTTTTAGCAGCATACGGCTATGTTCCTGCAAGGCAAAAAGGAAGCCATAAGCATTATCTGAATAAAGAAACTGGAGATTTGATAACAATAAAACAAGAAAATCCATTAAAAAAGGCTTATGTCGTAGATGTTCTGAATAGAATAGGGGAATAATCCCCTTA
Source organism: uncultured Lachnospiraceae bacterium (assembly GCA_910577655.1). Lineage (GTDB taxonomy): Bacteria > Bacillota > Clostridia > Lachnospirales > Lachnospiraceae > Brotaphodocola. Next base: position 7,809 of record CAJTOW010000036.1, read on the forward strand.
TCCCGGCATATCATAACAAGCAGAAAGGAGCAGGAAAGCATGGAAATTAAAGATTATATGAAATTGCCCTATACCAGATTAGTACAGGAAATGAACGATGAAAGCGGACACTATTTCTATGGCAGAATTTTGGAACTTGACGGATGCCAAAGTACCAGTGATACACTTGAAGAATTGTATGAAAGCCTTAATGAAGCAATGGAAGGATATATCGAAACAAAAATAGAAAACAATCTCTCTATACCAATTCCAGAAACACCAAGCAATTACAGCGGTAAGTTTGTTGTAAGGCTTCCAAAATCTTTGCATCAAAGATTAGCCATTGAAGCAGAAAAAGAGGGTGTAAGTCTTAATCAGTTAGCATTATACAAGTTGGCGCTTTAATATATGATACGCACAAGGCAGGGAATCATCAACGCCCTGCCTTTGCTTATATCCTTTTAAATAATTTCTGTTAATGTAAACCGCTAGGAAAGTAATAAACTGCTGCCCTCTGTGGCTCTACAGGCTTGAAATATCGGTTCTAATTCGGCTCTGGTAACGCCATATTTGCCATAGTGCAAATTTAAGTTTCAAGAACATATCCCTGCTGCCTAACCACGCTTAAAACCTCATTTTGTATGATTTCTTCTACATGCTTTTTAAATGTCATTTTCTCCCTCCCCATAATCCAGTTTCATTCCCAATTTTGGTAAATCCTCACCCTGTTTCTTTGTAGCATCACCCAGTTTAGGCAGTTCGGCAGCAGTCAAAATACGCTTTGTCTCTTTGTTTGGTATGCTTTCTTCAATACTGATAGCATCTTTATAAGACAACCAATTTTTCATTAAGAAAATGCCGCTCGGGGGGCTTATTTTGCCGCCTAACATGGCTTGCTCAATAAATGCTCCTATAAACGCTTTTGCCGATTGTATCAACTCTTGACACATCTCACTGCATCCTGTTCCGTTATTCCAGTTAAAAAGTGTTGTCCTGCTGATATGCAATGCCATACAGAGAGATTCAATGCCAGAACGAATACTTGATTGCTGGCAGAATGAAAAATACTCGTCAATCCTCTGTTTGATTTCCTCGTCCGTTTCCGGCTTTCCTCTGTCGTGTAATTGCTTCAATGATGTGACAAGTTCCTGCACCGTTGACGGTTCCATATCGTCAATCAGTAAGCGTGTATCTTTTTATGGCACGAACCGCAAAGAGTACAAAGGTCTGTCAGCACATTCTCATTGCCTAATCTGGCATAAGTGATATGATGCACCTGTACGCTCCTAATCCTGCTTAACGGTCTGCCGCACATCACACAACCGCCATCTATGGCTATTCGCTCCTGTTTCTTGGCTTCCCATTCATCACTACGCATGTCCGGCTGTCAAGATTTTGTCTAGATTTTACGATGAAGAAGATTGAAAACATGAATTTTCAGGAAGCAAAAGAAGCCTGTTCCAAATGGGAAGCAAAGCACCCCCGGCTTGACGGTTTTGACATGAGCGGCTTAGTGCTGACACAATGCGAAGAAATCACAAGGGGAACAGATCGGGAAGCTACCGCCACAATGCTTTATGACCTTTTCAATTATGGCTTTATGGCAGGATATAAGCAATCAGAAGCCGAACTGAAAGCAAAGATTGATAAGCGTGTAAAGGACGATATGCACCGCCGACTTTTAGAACTTGTCTACTATTTGCCTTTTGGGTACAAAGCAGAATATTTCTATTGCATGATGTCTTATCTGCTGCCGGAAGATTGTTTTTACCTTATGCCAAAGAGAATAACAAAGCCAATGCTTGAAATCCGGGCAGAGCGTGAGGACAGAAAAACAAAGGAAGCAGAGCCGGAGCCGGAACAGACCGCAGAAGAAAAGCAAGCCGGAGAATACCGTTGTAATATCGCAAGAATGATATACGATATTGAAAGCCTTGATACTATCGCAAGCATATATAGCTTTATCATAGGCTTATTGTCTGTCAAGAAAGGCGGTGCAGAATGAAAGAACATCTGATAAAGCAGGTAATGGAAATTATGAAACAGATTGATGATGCCCAAGACCTTATAAAGATTTATACATTTGCAAAGACGTATCTTGAAATTCAGCAGGAGAAAGGCAGTGTCGCTGATGAATAGAAACGACATAGCAAAGGCAATAGCCGAAGATTTACTATATAATGATACACTGGACGAACATAATTTCTCTTATGATACTGCTGCCATTCTTGAATATGTCCAGAATATCATTTTAGAGCATTTAAAGAATTATTCCTTGCTGTCTGGCACAATTTTTTTAATATAAGAATAACCGTTATAAAACCGTATTAGAGGGTGTCTGTCAAATGCAGATGCCCTTTATTCACTTCAAAAAGAAACCGCTCCCCCACCTACTTTGGGTAACGGTCTTTTTATGTTTAATATTTGTGTGCTACCTCATGTGTGCTACCTGTTTGTTACTTGTGTGCTACTTGGCAAAATTAAGGGCTTCCGCTGACAATCCACATCAACGGAAACCCTTATAAATACGCTATTTCTTAGAATTTCCCGGCATTAGCCGCTTCCTCGATGGCCACAGCCACACTCACGGTCATACCTACCATGGGGTTATTGCCTGCGCCAATGAGACCCATCATCTCTACGTGAGCCGGAACGGAGGAAGAACCTGCGAACTGTGCATCGGAATGCATACGGCCCAGAGTATCGGTCATACCATAGGAAGCCGGACCTGCTGCCATGTTATCCGGATGCAGAGTACGTCCGGTACCGCCGCCGGAAGCTACGGAGAAGTACTTCTTGCCAGCCTCGGTGCGCTCCTTCTTGTAGGTGCCGGCTACCGGATGCTGGAAACGGGTCGGGTTGGTGGAGTTACCGGTGATGGATACGTCCACATTCTCCTTCCACATGATGGCAACACCTTCCGGAACGCTGTTAGCGCCGTAGCAGTTGACCTTTGCACGCAGTCCCTCAGAGTAGGACTTGCGGGAAACTTCTTTGACCTCGTTGGTGTAGGGATCATACTCAGTCTCCACGAAGGTGAAGCCGTTGATACGGGAAATGATCTGTGCAGCATCCTTGCCAAGACCATTGAGGATGACCCGGAGCGGTTTCTGACGAACCTTGTTTGCCTTCTCGGCGATACCGATGGCGCCCTCTGCTGCTGCGAAGGACTCATGGCCTGCCAGGAACGCGAAGCACTCGGTCTCCTCTTCCAGGAGCATCTTGCCCAGGTTGCCATGTCCCAGACCTACCTTACGGGTATCAGCCACAGAGCCGGGGATACAGAAGGCCTGCAGACCCTCGCCGATGGCGGCAGCGGCAGCGGCAGCCTTGCGGCAGCCCTTCTTGATAGCGATAGCTGCACCTACGGTGTAAGCCCAGCATGCATTCTCAAAGCAGATGGGCTGGATGCCCTTGATCTGATTGTATACATCCAGTCCTGCGTCCTTTGTGATCTTCTCAGCTTCCTCGATAGAAGCAATTCCATAACTGTTCAGTACTGCATCAATCTGCTTGATACGTCTCTCATATGATTCAAATAATGCCATGATATGTAGTCCTCCTTAATTCCCTTATTCCTGTCTGGGATCGATAATCTTAACTGCATCTGCCACACGGCCGTACTGGCCTTTTGCCTTTTCCCATGCAGTGTTGGGATCGTCGCCCTTCTTGATAAAGTCAGTCATCTTGCCAAGGCTTACGAACTGGTAACCGATGATCTGGTCGTCTGCGTCCAGAGCAATACCGGTCACGTATCCTTCTGCCATCTCCAGATAACGAGGACCCTTCTTCAGAGTACCATACATAGTGCCAACCTGGGAACGAAGCCCCTTACCCAGATCCTCCAGACCTGCGCCGATAGCCAGTCCGTCCTCAGAGAAAGCGCTCTGGCTTCTGCCGTAAACGATCTGTAAAAACAGCTCTCTCATAGCGGTATTGATCGCATCACATACCAGGTCCGTGTTCAAAGCTTCCATAACTGTCAGCCCCGGAAGAATCTCTGCTGCCATAGCTGCGGAATGGGTCATGCCGGAGCATCCGATGGTCTCCACCAGAGCCTCCTGGATGATACCTTCTTTCACATTCAGGGACAGTTTGCAGGCACCCTGCTGCGGCGCACACCAGCCAATGCCGTGTGTGAAACCGGAGATGTCTTTCACTTCCCTCGCCTGCACCCACTTCGCTTCTTCCGGGATCGGAGCAGCGCCATGATGAACGCCCTGTGCAACTGTGCACATTGTTTCTACTTCATGTGAATAAATCATGTTAAAACTCCTTTCAACTATGTAATGTCCTGAAGTACGCGCTTTAACATCCTCTGCCAGACACACCGGCTCCCCCAGTGTGTCCGGTATGAGTTCGTTAATTAAATCACATCATACTTAGTGTTATTTTCTCACAAATTCTGGAAATAGTCCAGTGTTTTTTGTAGATATATTGCAGATATATTGAAATTCCGTAACAGTTCAGATAGGTCTGCGCACTTGCTGCGCTGACCGTACGAAAACGTAGTGGCCGGAGGGCATCTGCCCCATCGCGTAGCGATTCTCATGGGCAGATGCCGTAACAGTTCAAGGGGTATCTGAACTGTTACAAATTCCGGTAACAGTTCAGACCTCTGCCCCCTTCCCTTCCTGGGCATCCCGCATCTGCCCCAGCTCCTTTAAGATCCCCACCACGATCACCGTCGCCAGAACAAAGGTCAGCATATCGGCAATGGGCTGTGCTATCTGGAGTCCCAACAGCCCCAGGGCCTTTGGCAGCACCAGGAGAGCCGGGATCAGGAACAGCCCCTGCCTGCCCATAGCCACGATGGAGGCACGGAATCCGTAACCAATGGACTGGGTCAGCATATTGACCATAATCACCCATGCCTGGAAGGGCATGGTCAGAAGCTGAAGCCGCAGCACCAGGGTCCCGATCTCTATCACCTGGAGATCCTCCCTTCTAAAGGCCGTAATGATCGGACGACTGAACACAAATGCCACAATCCCGAAAGTAGTCAGCATAACCACAGCCACCTTCACGCAGAACCAGTATGCCTCCAGCACCCGGTCATACCGCTTCGCCCCGAAATTAAAGCCACACACCGGCTGGAATCCCTGACCAAAGCCGATGAGGCTGGAATTGATAAACATCATAAACCGGGTCACAATGGACATAGCGGCGATGGCTGCGTCTCCAAAGGGACCGGCCGCAAAATTCAACACAACCGCTGCCACACTGGCAAGTCCCTGACGGCAGAAAGAAGGGATCCCTGCATGGAGAATCGCCCCATACACAGCCACGGAAGGCCGGAACTTTGAAAGCTGAATCTTGATACAGTCCTCATGGGAATTGCACTGGTACAGAAGGATCCCAAAACTGATCATCTGGCTCACCATGGTAGCAACGGCCGCCCCAGAGATCCCCATATGGAATCCGAATATGAACAACGGATCCAGGACCATATTGAGAATCCCGCCGGTCGTGATCCCCACCATGGCAAAGAAAGCACTGCCCTGGGCTCTTAAGATATTATTCATGACAAAAGAGGTCATCATAAATGGCGCCGCAAACAGAATATACCGTGCGTAATCCTGGGCATAGGGCGCGATGGTCTTTGTAGCTCCCAGAAAGAACACCATCTGTCTGGAAAATATCGTTCCAAGCACCATGATCAGGATCCCCATGATCCCCGCCGTGTAGAAAGACACTGCCGCGAATACTCCTGCCTTCTCCTCCTGACGGTCTCCCAGGGCCCTGGAAATATTATTTCCGCTCCCCATTCCCAGGGTGAAGCCGATGGCCTGGATCATAGCCATGGCAGAGAAGATCACCCCTACAGCGCCGGATGCGCTGGTCCCGATCTGACTTACGAAAAATGTATCCGCCATATTGTAGATCGAGGTCACCAGCATACTGATAATGGTAGGAACTGCCAGAGACGGGATCAGCCTGTTTATGGGAGTCTCAATCATCTGTTTGTATTTTTCCTCTTTTGTCATTGCCTTCGCCATATTATATCATTCCTTTCTCTCTTCTCACAAAAACAGTTAGCCAGGATTCACTTCCCGGCAGTTCAGACACTCTCCCCACAGCTATCCTGCTCCTTACGGCCTACGTCCAGATCCTCCTCTGGAAGCCGGTGCAGTGTCCACGTATAATATACCACAAAGACGATGCCCTTGGCGATACTGGTGACCGTCAGGGCCCACCAGATCCCGTCCAGCCCCAGGGCCGTGGCACTGAGCACCATAGCAGCCGGGATCCTGGACGCTGTCAGGACTATGGTGATCACGGAGCTGGAAAGCGTTTTGCCCAGACCCTGGAGAGCGCCAACGGTCATCAGCTCCAGACACATGGGCATCTGGCCGCAGCCAAGGACAAACAGATAGCTGACACCCGCTGGCAGCACCTCCGGCTCCCGGATAAAGATCCGAAAGATTGGAGCGCCAAAAAAGACCAGCAAAAGGGAAGTCATGGTCCCCCACACTCCCGTAACCGCAAGTGCCGCCCAATAGCTTCTCTGTACCCGTCTATACTGTCTGGCGCCAAAATTCTGCCCTGTAAATGCATTCATGGCAGCGCCAAAGCCCTCGGCCATAAACCAGGAGATGCTCTCCACCTGACCGCCTACCCGCTGGACAGCGATGGCTGCGTCCCCCCAGGACGCCACCATCCTGGTAAGAACCATGGAAATGCTGGAATATAGCATACTCTGAAGGGCAGATGGCAGTCCCAGGGCCAGAATAACCCTGAAATAATTCCAGGAGGTAGTTTTCCATATCTTAATCTTATCAAATAATACCGAATCCTGCAATGCCCGCAGAACAAGGATCAGCGTTACCGCCGCCTGGGCCGTCACCGTAGCCGCCGCTGCTCCGATAGTCTCCATCCTGGGAAATGGCCCCAGCCCGAATATAAGTACCGGATCCAGAATCATATTGATGACCAGCCCCGTACTGTTGGCCAGAAACGGAGTCCGGCTGTCCCCGATGGCCGTGTAAAGCCCGGTCATGGTCTGATTAAGAAAAGAGAAAACCATAAGGCCGCCTGTAATCTGCAGATAATGCTGCGCATCCAGCACAGTATCCGGATTCTGCAGGCCAAAGAAGCTGATCAGAGGAGCTGCCCCGAAAAAGGTGACCGCCGAAAAGCACACGGCCAGAAAAATGGCCAGCTGAATCGCGCCCTTTCCATATTCCACCGCATCCTGGCTGCTCCCCTCTCCCAGGCTGTGGGCCACCTTCACCTGGCCGCCCATACGGGCCAGGGTCACCAGACCACTTGACAGCCAGGTGAACATCCCCGCTGCTCCCACGGCTGTGAATGCATGGCTCCCCACTCTTCCGATCCATGCCATATCTGTAAGATTGTAAGCCATCTGAACCATGGAAGTCGCCATAATCGGGAGAGCCAGCCCTATCAGGGATGGCAGGATCCTCCCATGCAGCAGATCAATGTGTCTCGTTCTCATATAGTCCCCCCCTGCTTCTGATTTCAAAGACAATAAAGGCAAACGAAAGGGATGGAGCTGCTGAAAACGGCTGATTCACCCAATATATGTCACAGACATACCGCCATATCTCCGGCTGTATATTGGCAAAGCTTCCTATTTAACAACAACTCCATCCACCTTGTTCAGATGAATGAATATATGACATAACAGCTCACCGGGTATCTAGTACTGCATTGCGGAAATTCCAGTGAATTAAGCACCCGCTATCCACGCCATCTGCACGCCTGCAAAGCTAGACGTAGGGTCCACTACGCCGTCGCTTTGCAGACGCACAGCTGACGCAGATATCGAGCACTGAATTCACCGTTATTTCCGCAATGCAGTGCTAGACTGTTACAATTTGACGTAACTGTTCACGGGATATCTGGACTGCTACGAACTTCTAATTTGCCTTAGAAGAAATATATTCGTGAATCCCTCTGGCCCCATGCTTTCCCGCTTCCATAGCCAGGATCACCGTAGCGGCTCCGGTCACCGCGTCACCTCCGGCAAAGACGCCCTCCCGGGTGGTCTGCCCGTTCTGCGCTTCTGCCACGATGCATTTCCGCTTATTGGTCTCCAGACCTCTGGTGGTAGAAGAAATCAGCGGATTTGGAGAAGTCCCCAGGGACATGATCACTGTGTCTACCTCAATGGTGTAATCAGAACCTTCGATCTCCACCGGTCTTCTTCTTCCAGAAGCATCCGGCTCCCCAAGCTCCATCCTGCGGACTACCATACCTTTGACCCAGCCATTTTCATCGGTCAGGATCTCCACCGGGTTGGTCAGCAGATCGAAGACCACGCCTTCCTCCCTGGCGTGGTGAACCTCCTCCACACGGGCCGGAAGCTCCGCCTCACTGCGGCGGTAGACGATATGTACATCCGCTCCCAGGCGCAGGGCGGTCCTGGCCGCATCCATGGCCACATTGCCGCCGCCTACCACAGCTACCTTACGGCCTGCCACGATGGGGGTGTCATAGTCATCCCGGAAGGCCTTCATCAGATTGCTTCTGGTCAGGTACTCGTTGGCAGAAAAGACACCGTTGGCATTCTCCCCCGGAATCCCCATGAACTTGGGAAGTCCTGCGCCGGAGCCGATGAACACCGCCTCAAAGCCTTCCTCCTCCATCAGTTCGTCAATGGTCACGGATTTGCCGATGATCACGTCTGTCTCTATGGTGACCCCCAGCTTCTTCACATTCTCAATCTCCGCACGCACCACCGTCTCCTTGGGCAGACGGAATTCCGGGATTCCGTAGGTCAGCACGCCTCCCGGCTCATGGAGAGCCTCGAAGATGGTCACCTCATATCCAAGCTTGGCCAGATCCCCGGCGCAGGTCAGCCCCGCGGGACCGGAACCCACCACCGCCACCTTGTGCCCGTTCTTTTCCACGGATACTTTGGGGATGAATCCGTTTTCCCTGGACCAGTCTGCCACGAAACGCTCCAGCTTTCCGATGGAGACAGGCTCTCCCTTGATGCCGCGGATGCACTGACCCTCGCACTGGGTCTCCTGGGGGCATACGCGCCCACAGACTGCGGGAAGGGCAGATGCCTCCGCGATCACACCGGCCGCCGCCTCAAAATCCCCTGCCTCCACTTCCCGGATAAATCCAGGGATATTGATGGAGACCGGACAGCCGCCCATACATTTTGCATTCTTACACTTTAAGCACCTGGATGCCTCCTCCATGGCTTCTTCTTTATTATAACCGTAGCAGACCTCCTCAAAGTTCGCCGCGCGGACCCTGGCCTCCTGCTCTCTTACCGGAACCTTCTTTAATATGTCCATTTACTATCATCCTCCTATGAAAATTCAGGCTGTCAATTATAGTTTCCCTCACCCACAGTTTCCGCAGCCGCCATGATGGGTGTCGCCTTCCTGGGCAGCCAGCATGGCGCGGCCCTCCTCGGTCCTGTAGATCTGCTGCCGCTTCATGGCCTCATCAAAGTTCACCAGATGCCCGTCGAATTCCGGCCCGTCCACGCAGGCAAACTTTACTTCCCCGCCCACACTCAAACGGCAGGCGCCGCACATGCCGGTACCGTCCACCATGATGGGGTTCATACTGACAATGGTCTTCAGTCCCAGTTCCTTTGTCAGAAGGCATACGAATTTCATCATGATCATGGGGCCAATGGCCACACAGATATCATACTGGATCCCCTGGTTCTGCACCAGGTCTTTGATCACCTCGGTTACCATGCCTTTGCGTCCGTAGGAGCCGTCATCAGTGGTCACATAGAGATTGCCTGCCACTTCCTTCATGGCATCCTCCAGGATCAGAAGCTCTTTGTTCTTGGCCCCTACGATCACATCCACCGCGATCCCGTGCTCCTTCATCCACTTTACCTGGGGATATACGGGGGCCGTGCCTACGCCGCCGGCCACAAACAGATACCTGCGGCCCTTCACCTGGGAAAGCTCCTCCTTCACAAACTCGGAAGCCTGCCCTAAGGGACCCACGAAATCCTGGAACCCATCCCCGGCTCCAAGACCTGCCATCCGCTGGGTGGATGCGCCCACGATCTGGAAGACGATGGTCACGGTCCCCTTCTCCCGGTCAAAATCACAGATGGTCAGCGGGATCCGCTCCCCCTTCTCATCGATCTTTACAATCACAAATTCACCTGGCTGGCAGGATTTTGCCACACGCGGGGCCTCCACGTCCATCAGGAAAATCTTCTCTGCCAGCTTTTCGGCCTTTAAAATCTTGTACATGCTTATCCTCCTACATTTTCTGTCTTCCAGCCCCTATGTGCTGTAAAACTTGCGCAACAGTTCCTGGATCGTGCCTGAGAATTGCTTCCCGGCAGTTCTGCCAGTTCCAGCAACTAATATTTTATCATATTTCCTTTCAGTTACAATAGTTAAGTTGTATCAGGATGGACGTTTGACCGCTTTTGTCTACCTGTCTGTTCCCCAGACAGCCAGATCACTGGTCATAAAAAAGCCTGCCAAAATAAAACAAGGTATCCTGACAGCAGGGCCAGAGCGTGCATGGCATCAGTTACTCCGCTCATAGACCCGGTACGTATAACACAGGTTAAAACAGGTCTGTTCATCGCTTTCCTTCACCAGCTTCCACCCTCCGTCCTTGTCCAGATCCGGGAAATAAGTATCCGCCTCATAGGCAAAGTCAATGGCCGTCACATAGGCCCGGTGGCAATAGGGCAGAAACTGCCGGTAGATGCTCTCACCGCCTATGATATAGATATCCTCGGCAGGGTATCCGGACAGAATCTCCAGGGCCTCCTCCACGCTGTGGCAGACCGTGGCGCCCCTGACCTGGTAAGCAGGATCCCGGGACAGCACAAGATTGGTCCGCTTGTGGAGGGGCCGGCCTCCGGGAAGGCTCTTCAGGGTCCTTTTCCCCATGACCACTACCCTGCCCAGGGTCGCATCCCGGAACCGCCTCTGGTCCTGGGGGATGGCCACAAGCAGCTGCCCATTCCTGCCTATAGCCCAGTGTTTGTCGACTGCTACGATTAGATTCATTAAATATCCTTCCTCATCACAGAAATCTCTTGAAATCCATCATCATTCTGTGATATGATCATTTAATAAAAGACACTATTCACTTTAAATCAATAAGATCTATAACAAAGCCAATGAGAAAAATCGTAATCATTATTAACGGAAATGGTACTGTTGGAAAAGATACTTTGTGCGGTTTTGCAGGTGAAAGGTACAAAGTCACAAGCATTTCCGCCATTACACCGATTAAAAACATCGCCCGACAGTATGGATGGAATGGAGAAAAGGATTCTAAATCCCGAAAATTTCTTGCAGATTTAAAAAAAGCATTTATTGAATACAATGATTTACCATTTCTGTTTCTAACAGCTGAATATGAAAAATTTTTACATAGCGATATGTGTATTCTTTTTGTGCATATCAGAGAAAGGGACGAAATAAATAAATTTAAAAACCATGTAAAAATACCCTGCATCACACTTTTAATCCGACGGGACAATCTTTCGGAAAAATGGGGTAATGATTCTGATGATCAGGTTGAAAATTATACTTATGATTATATTTATCATAATAACAAATCATTATCCGACGCCAAAGATGACTTCTGCACGTTTGTGCAGACTATATTGACAAACACTTTTAATGAGGAGGAATGCTGTTAAGTGCACATGTATTATGTACAAAATCCCTGTTGTCCCATAAAGACTCAAAATACTTCCTGAAATATTTATCTCCCTTTCCATCACCATCAAAGCTCATTGCAAAACATTGCTGGCTTGGCTTTCCCCATAGATTTGCGCTGACAAATGACATTGCATCAATTCTAAGATAGGAAAACCCCGGATAAGTCTTATGATAACGTATTTGAAGATTATCTTTATCTTTGCCACCATTTTCAAGAGCGTTACGCACATTCTCAACCCAGCGGGTTAAATTTTTCACCTTGTGAACTGCATCACTGCCACTGCACCCAGGTCCAATCTCATCCTCGGCCCTCATTGTTAGCATTTCAACGGAATCACAAGAGATAATTCTTACTTTTACTCCGTTTTCCAGAATTTTTTCTTTAAGTAAATCCCCTTTGACAGCAATATAGTTAGATAATCCCTCTGCAACAATATCAATAGAATGGCTGCATTGCTTCAAAGCCTCATTGGCATCAAGGTTATTCATCTCGGCTTTCGACTCATACAGGTCGTGAAGCCTCCATATAGATATCAGCCCTTCCATGCGCTGCGTCTTCAGTATATATTTCGCATTAATCCAGGTGACAAGCGCCGTAGCCACAACAGAAGCTCCGACGCTTAGTATGATTGTACCAACATCCGGATTCCATAATTTTTGAATACAAAATCCGGCCAGGGTACACACTCCCCCGATGCATCCAACTGTCATGTTTACTGCTTTTCCATAATTTTCATCTGCATCTCTTTTTTTCGGCATTCTACATCCCCATATATTAATCACTGTAACAGTCCAGATCCCCCTGAACTGTTACTAATCGCCATCACCGTGGTTCACACTGCAGGAATTACAAAGATTTCTATCATAACGCCACAAACCCAGAGAGCAATTACAGCTGCCTGCCTGAATTATTGCACAGATACTGGAATATACAACAGGACACCGCACTGACTCTTTGATTCTCTCCGCGAATTCTAAAATTAAATCTTTTTGTGCAGAAATGACAATCGACGCATCATTTTCCCGGTGCAAAGTAGCACAAGGGGTATCCACTTTTTTGTCGAAAGCAACACCAATACAAATGTAGTCAGGCTGTGTCCGGTTAATTATCGCAATGTATTGTTCAATATCGTTAATCGCCTTTGGTGAACAAGGCTTAATATACAGACCACTCTTCAGATAAGAACAGCGTTGAATCCGCTCAATATTTGAAGCTCTTTTCTCTATACCGGCAGCACCTGGCTCAATGGTATCCGTCTCCAGAAATGGCATTGATATATTAATAAAAATTGCATTTTTCTCTGCCAGAATATTTAATTCATGCAAAAGGTCATCGCTTATATATTCCTTCGTCGATATCTGAATATAAAACTTATTACCCAGCAGCCTCTTCAATACGAATAACACTCTGTCAATGCTGTCCCTGGTTTTAAACGGCTCCGTGTTTGGACAAAATGAAATAATACATTCTCTGTTTTGATAATATCTATTCAGGTATTCAACTGCCTGCCGTAAATCCTCATAAGAGGCTACTATCTGTTCTTCAGACGCAGATGCAACATAACAGTATTGGCAGCCACTGCCACATCCCCGATATGCCACATCTATAAATATTCTTCCATTTTCTTCAATAAGTAAATTACGATATGTTTCCTGCATGATATTGCCATTAGTTTAAAATTTTTTCAAAAAGCTCCCTGTTAAACTCCTTATGGAACTGCTCTAACTGATCCGCAATCATTTCACAGCACTGACAGACTTCAGGATTTGCGGTTCCCTTAGAATTGCGCAGCTTATAAACGTGGGCCCATTCTGTAAGATTGACCTTAAAGATAAAATTGCTTGGTATACTCAGCATATATAATCCACGCTTCACATCCGGATTATCTTTATATTCTTCTAAAATATATCCGTTAATTGTCTTTACATAAGTCTTCCCATTGTAATCCATGGTTTCAGGCAATGATATATTTAACATCTGCGCAGCCAGATCTGTCGGCAAAACCTTTTCCTGATAATAAGCAGACATTTCATACTGAAAATCGGAAAATTTTGTTCTGGTGCTATTGCGGATAATTCTGTTATCAAACCGTTTTGTGTGTGCGTCCCAGTCGTCTTGCCCCGCTCTGTGCAAACCCTCAACAGTAATTGTAAAATCTATAAACCGCAGCATTGTTGTATGCTTCCATCCCCATTTGATCAGCTTAGTCAGCCAGTCATGGAATTCCTCAAAGTCCCCCCGCAGGTTCTCATCATATTCCCTCAGGCTTCCATTATGGTTTAATACCCTTTCACAAACTTCGTAAATATGCTGTTCCAGCTCCCGCGTCCATGAACGATGACTCATAAACATAGATACAATCGCATCATCAATTCCTGTTACGGCATTTAAATATACATTCATATCATTTTCTCCCTTTTAGAAATTGGTACTACTCGTATTTTCCATTTTCAGTTTTATCACCTGATATACATTTCGCAAGATATCATCAGACACCCCCTGAACTGTGGCGAACTTCTTCTTAAAGTACGATAAAGGATGGCATCTCTGCCATCCTGACTATTATATATGAGCTTACGCTATATAGCAAGCACCTTTTTATGAAAATCACAGCACCATATTCCCCATGAAAACACAAAAAGGTATGGTAAACAGTGACAAAAGTGTGGTAATAGTAAAAAGCTCCGACGCATAATTGCTGTCCCTGTTATACTGGAGGGCCAGCATGGTTCCCATGGCGCAGGTCGGGCAGGCGGATGCCACCAGCACAGCCAGCTTCACCATCATAGCCGCCGGCACCAGCACCAGGATCACAAGGGCCACCAGGGGCTCTGCCAGAAGCTTCAGGAAGCTGATCCAGTAGGTTCTGGGGCGTTTCATGGCCGAGAGAAGGTCGCCCTCCGCCAGGTTGCACCCTGCGATCAGCATAGCAAGAGGCGTATTCATGTCTCCTACCATATTCAGAGGCTCCGCCAGCATGTCCGGAACACGGATCCGCGCAAGAAAACAGATAATCCCCAGCCCAATTCCTATGGTGGCCGGCTGGATGAACTGCCTGATCACCATTCTGAAATTGGTACTTCCCGTCATCAGGGCCAGTCCATGGGACCAGACGCACAGATTGAACATGGTGATATAGGCAGTCATGTAGAATACACCCTCGCTCCCGATGATCCCATTGATCAGGGGGATCCCGATGAACCCGCAGTTAGAATAGATAGCGCTGAGCCGTTCCACCTCCGCATTGGCCTTATCCGAAGGAACCAGAAACCTGACCAGCACGATCATCGCCGCGATACTCACCAGACTCAGGGCCGCTGTCACCAGAAGCCCCTTAAGCCGCTCAGGCTGGAATTCAATCTGATAAGACATAAATAACATCGCCGGACAGACTACCTTCAGAAGCACTCCCGACATCCTCTTATTAGCCTGACTGTCAACAATCCCCGTCTTAAAGGCGATCACCCCGGCCAACAGAATCACAAACATTCCAATTATTTTTTCTATGGTTATAATAGTCAGTTCCATAGCATCTTCTCTCTGGTGTCAATGTCCTCCAGTTCCCTGGGACTGGACGTCTCATGGCGGTACAGATCCCCGCTGTGACAACGGATCACTGCCCTTCCGCCCCGGTCTCCGGTCAGCATCATCAGCTCCGGCTCATAACGCCGGGCAAACAATGCCGGGTTTCCGTCCACTCCCTGACAGGACAGACAAGCCATCCCCTTTCCACTCAGTTTCCATCCTGCAATCATATCCAGAATGGTCTGCCCCCGCAGCCAGGGCTGGTCGCAGACTGCAAAGCAGACCCCATCCTCTTTCCCATCCATCCGCTCCAGCGCCAGATGGATGGAATGGGAGATTCCCAGACCGCTGTTTTTGTTCTCTATCGGTTCGAACCCATGGCGCCCCAGATCCGTCAGGATCTGCTGGTACTGGCTGACCACCAGCTTCCTGTAGAAATGCTCCCCCGGAATAGCCAGCAGCTCCTGCGCCAGATGGCGGTACATAGGTCTGCCGTTTACACTGGCCAGAAGCTTGTTGCCGCCGAACCGCCTGCTGTCTCCTGCTGCCAGCAAAACCAGTACAATTTTAGGATCCCCTTGATATGGTGCCGGTTCCTGACCGGCTCCGCTTTTTTCGTTCTTCATGGTCAAGTATTGCCTCCAGTACACCGCCGCCGATAGCTCTGGCCTTGTCCGACACCGTGAAGCAGTGGTCCCGCTGGCATCTGGGATCCACGTCTCCGGCTTTCATTCCTTCTGTCACGACCACACCGTCCTGCAGCAGTCCGCGTACCACACCACGGATCCGGGCAGCCACCGGGACAGGTTCCGCCTCCCGGCAGTCCACATATCCCACTACCTGACCGGCCTCCACCCTCTCACCGATCTTTACTGCTCCCTGGAAGACTCCCTCCGCCGGTGCCCGCAGAAGCCGCTCCATACCATAGCCGCCGATCATTCCCGGAATCCCTGTATCCGGGATGGCGCCGCCCTCCCAGATACAGCGGCCCAGAGAATGTCCCCGTCTGGTCTCCACCACACAATGGCAGTCCACACCTGCCATGAATCCAGGCCCCACACCGATGACAGTCCCGGCGTCCGTGATCCTTGTTCCGGTGTTGCGCTTTGCAAGGATGGCGTCTACCACCACCTGGGGCTTCCAGGTCTGGCAGATTCCGGCCTGCTCATCCACCAGCACCGGGATCCTGCCTGCTGCCACCTGGCCCTCCAGCTCCTCCACGCTCTGACAGAGCACTCCGGCCACATCCTCTACCCAGGCACTTCCCAGATACACTGCCGTGGAAAATGCCACCGTCCGGCGCACCGTCGTGGGTACCGGTATCTCCGTCATCGCCACTGCAAAGCCGCTGTGATGCAGCCGGAGGGCTATGCCGCTGGCCAGATCTCCGGCACCGCGGATCAGTACCTTCTTCCTCCTCATAGCTTTCTCTCTGCCTGACGGCTGTAAGCCGTCACCACACATCCGGACTGCATGGTCACCGGAAGCGCCCGCAGCACACCGGCGGCCTGGTCCCTCTTTTCCTTATTATCTGCCTGATTCAGCACGATCCGGTAGTAGCGGCCGGCCACCTGCCTGTGGGCCCCCCGCTCATCCATCAGAATCAGTGCCAGATCCTCTGGCTCCATCACATCCTCCGACCTTCTGCGGAGCCATCCGCCTGCACTTCCAAACCGGAAGCAGGCATCCCCGAAGGTCTGCCCCAGGGCACTTAACCCCGCGCAGGCAATCACCATCCCGGTCTGGGGGATGATCACCGGCTCCCAGGCCTCCGGGATCTTCACCGGAAGCAGCCTTGCACCGTCGGCTTCTATGAGAACCACATCCGCACAGCCCAACAGCTCCTCCATGGCTTCCGGCTCTCCCAGGCCATCCGGCATTCCAAGCTTATGGCCAGACGGCTCCTCCACCATGGCTGCTTCCTCCTGACAGGCACATTTCCCAACTGTCAGAATATTGCCTTTCCAGGAGATATCCTTCACCTCCCGGATGTGGCTGATCCGGGCATACTGGCACTCCCCCTCCTTCGGACAGCCCATGTGGGTGCTGGTAGTGACCAAAACCCGCTTCCCCTGCTCCGCCAGCTCATCGGCCAGCTGGTACATGGTGGTGGTTTTCCCGCCGCCTCCTACCAGGGAGATCACCGCCGGCAGGCTCCCGGACGGCATCAGCGCCCGGACCAGGGAAGGACGCTCTGTCCAGAACGCCCCCTGGGGAAGCTCTTTCCCAGAAGAGTCCGGGACAGCCCCGCTCCAGGCGTGTACCCCCAGAAGACGGCTGCGGCGGCTCCAGATCCGCACAGCCCCACCATACAGCTTTTCAAGGCCCATGAGCCGGTAGATCTTGTCCAGTTCCTCTTGTATATCGGGATCCTTCTCCTTTAAAGGAATATAGAAAATATCATATTCATGTCCAAAGAGCCAGCTTTTAACCTGGGTGTGCCGACATCCCTGCTTCCTGTAGAAACGGATCCGGCGCATACACACCTGCTCCTCACCCTCATCGGGAGCCGCGCAGACACTCTCCGACTCCAGAAATATCCCTCTGGCCTCACCATAGTATTCCCGGAGCTTTTCCAGGAATCTGCCCCCATAGCCCAGGTCCCGGCAGAAAGAACACACGGCAAAATAATCCAGCAGGAAATATCCCCTCTCCGGCTCCCGCACCAGGCAGGCATAGCCCTTCAGCTCTCCATCCACATACATGCCAAGACAGTCATAGGTGTTCTGGTCCACCATCTTCTGGATCATGGCCAGGGGCTTTAGTCCATGTCCCTCAAAATCCTCAGTCATATAGCTTCCATAAAGGCTGGCAAACTGCTGTCTGTCCAGCCGCTGAACATTGATCTCCATAAAAACCTCCTACTTCTGGTAACCGTTTAGTTCCCTCTGAACGTTTACTACTTCTGCTGCCGCGCAATATGCCTGCGCACCAGCAGGTAACAGACCACATGGGCCAGAAATGTCACACTCCAGGTCACCGGGTAAGACACATAAAGAGTACTTAGGGAACGATAGCTGACAAAAACCGTAAAGATCCACACCACACGCAGCGCACATGCCCCTGTCAGCGACACGAACATGGGGATCACCGAGCAGCCCATACCCCTGAGCCCGCCTACCATAACATCCATGAGACCGCAGATAAAATAGGGGCCGCTCACCAGCCGCAGACGCTGCATCCCATAGTCGATCACCTCCGGATCTGAGGAATAGATCCCCAGAAGCTGCCTGCCATATATTACCGCGCCGCCGCCCATGATCACACCGATGGCAGTCACAATCCCCAGACAGTACAGAAGGATCCGGGTCATACGTCCGAACTTTCTGGCTCCATAGTTCTGGCTGGTAAAGCTTAAGGCCGTCTGGTAGACCGCATTCATAGCTGTGTAGACAAAGCCTTCAATGTTGGCAGATGCCGTGCTTCCGGCCATGGCCACGGCTCCAAAGGAGTTGAGAGAAGACTGGATCAGCACATTGGAGATAGAGAACACAGCGCCCTGCATCCCCGCCGGTAGTCCGATCCGGGCAATCGCCGCCAGCTTGGCCGGGGTCATCCGCAGTTTGTCAGCCCGCAGCTGGTATGACGCCTCCGACTTCATCAGGCAGCGGACGATCAGCAGTGCGGAAATGGTCTGGGAAATGGCCGTCGCCAGAGCCACGCCCGCCACCCCCATGGAGCACTGGATCACGAAAAACAGATTCAGCAATACATTGAATAGTCCCGCAAAAGAGAGAAAATACAAGGGACGTCTGGTATCCCCCACCGCCCTTAAGATGGCGCTTCCAAAGTTGTAGACCAGGGTCGCCGGCATCCCCAGGAAGAATATCTTCATATATAAAACGGAAAGAGGCCTTACATTCTCCGGAGACCCCATGAGGGTCAGCATAGGATCCGCCAGGAAATATCCCAGCACAATCAGGATACAGCCCCCTGCCCCTGCCAGGACGATGGCCGTGTGGACAGTCTCCTCCAGATCCTTAAGCTTCTGGGCCCCATAATACTGCGCCACCAGAACATTGGCGCCAATAGAAAGTCCGATAAATACATTCACCAGAAGATTGATCAGGGACGAGGTAGAACCCACCGCCGCCAGAGACTCACTTCCGGCAAACCGTCCCACCACGATGATATCCGCCGCATTGAACAAAAGCTGCAAAAGCCCGGACAAGATCAGCGGTATGGCAAACCCAATCAGCTTTGTAAAAATCGGACCATTACACATATCCATCTCATAATTCCTGTGTAGTTTCTTCTGCGTGTTCATAATCCATCCCTTTTCTATAATTATAAAGACTGTGCCCTCGGACACAGTCTTTATAATATAGCACGTTTCAATTGCAAAGGCAATACGAAAAAAGGCAAACAGTTCAGGGATATCCAGACTGTTGTAATAGTTTGGATACCCATTGAACTGTTACAAATCACCCAAAGTATTTCCGGATACCAGAAGGTAAGTGATGGGACTCATCTAATATAACATTGACCAGCTGTCCGGCGATACCGTGCAACATTTTGGCCAGAAAACTGCTGTGGTATACCAGGAAGATGCTTACATCTGGCGCCAGGTGGATCTGCTCGCTGTGAGAATTGCGGACCGAACTATCATTCAGAGCCAAAATCAATCATCATTCATTCAAATACTGTCTTTGAATGACTATTTATCAAGAGTAAGGGGCTGTGAAAAAAGTCGCAGCCGTCTGCGGGAAACTGACGGAAGATCATGTAAAACCCTGATCTTCAAAACCGCGGGACGGACTTTTTTCACAGCTCCTTCATAAAATAAACAGTTTCACGGATTCAGGCATTATTTATTTTTTATTGCGGAAGACAATAATGGGTGTTCTTGCCCTTTCCTTCTTGGATAAGCAGACCGTTTCCAATCATTTTTTTTAGCAGCCGTCCACATGATGACTGACCTATACCAAGCAGTATTTCTATTTCTTTTCTTGTAATAACCCCTCGTTGCTTTGTCAGAGCAATCACTTTTTCTTCTGGTGTGCCTTTCTCTGGATTTACTTGCATTTGCCTTGCGGGTTCAGGCATTGCATTCAGATTAGGGAGAATAATTTTAAATGCATTATCAGATGTTTCAATCTGCGGCATCATTCCGGTTCCCTCATACGCTTCCATGATTTTTATAATTCCGGTTCCATAGGCTTCTATCAATTCTAAACGGTAAAATACATTTGCCAGTTTGAAGTTCCGACAGACGGAAATACCCATTGTTACATCTTTTAAGGACACGCCGCTTACCAGACCGCCAATAGAGGTAAATTCAAGTCTGTCTGCATAAAGGCTGATGAAAGTACTAGCGCGGAATGAATATTCACGATGTACAAGAAGATTCAAAAGAGCTTCCCTGACTGCTGTTTCCGGATAATCCCGTCTGTCAATACGATATAACTTATCAAAGGTTGAGTGTGTCTGATTACGGAAATCAATAAAATCATATGCTTCATCCATCTGCCGAAAGAGGGAGCCGGAAAATTCTCTCCGATCCTTAAATTCACTCTGCGTTGTACCTTGAAAAACAGCGGCTTTAATTGTATGCACACACTGATCCGAAAGCAGTAACCCCAGGTTTGTATAGACACCATCCTGTGTTACCATTCCCAATGTTTTCATTTGTGTGAGACCAAACTTTACATTTCGTTCAGCAAATACTTTTTTTGCACTTTCAAAGGTTAAATTTTGTTCCAAAGACCGCATTTCTTCAAAATGATCTCCGTCAGTTTCCTTAATCATGCGACGGATTGCAGTATTTGTAGCCGGAACAGAGGAATAACCTTGACGGACATAAACGCCTTCAGGACGCAAGCCTTTTTTGGCTATATAATATGGTCGCTCTGTTCCCTGCTGAATATTAACTGCAACGATTTTCTTTCCATCTACCGTTACTGTTTCATAATGAAGAAACATCGTCAGATCCGGTTTAATTGCATCTCGAACCATATTGCTGATTTGCAAAGAAGTTTCGTCTGGGTTATCCAGTCCTGACACGGTTCCGTCATCCTGAACGCCTATATACAGTTTTCCTCCCTCACAGTTTGCAAAAGCAATGACTTCTTTTTTTATATCCTCCACTACAATTGCTTTTAGTTCAACCGTTTCGCTTTCCTGAAAAATCACCTGACCGCCTCCTGATTTTATTCTACCCACATTCTACTCATTCTGTTCATTCTTGTCAATCATTTTGTTAGAATGAGTAGAATGAATTAAAAATACAAAATGATGGCAAATGCGGGATCCCCTTCAACATGTGGTAGAATTACGAGATGATATATGAGAAATGACAGAGGAAATGATGGAATTTACCGGTCAAATACTCTTATTTGACTGTTCGCAGATTGGATGGATTCACGAAAAAACAGGTGTCTGGTTCTTAGCCAGACACCTGTTTTATTTCCCATATAGTTATCGTTATTTCCTGACCCTGATAAGCCGGGACCAAATTAGTTCACATCCCTCTTGAACTGTTACGATGATCCGGAGAGCTTTCGCCCAGAGCTCTCTTTGCTTTACAGAATAATATATTTAACCACAAACAGCACCGCAAGCACATACATCAGCGCGCTGATCTTCTTGTCTTTCACCTTCCCGGTGGCCACATTGATTACCACATAGGAGATGACCCCCATGGCGATGCCTTCGGAGATACTGTACATGAAGGGCATGGCAATGATGGCGATGTAGGCGGGAATGGCCTCCGTGAAATCGTTAAAGTCGATCTTTACAATGGAGGTAAGCATCATGAAGCCCACCACAATCAGGGCCGGCGCTGTGGCAAAGGACGGAATCGCCAGGAAGATGGGGGACAGGAACAGGGACAGTCCGAACAGAACCGCCGATACCACGGCAGTCAGGCCGGTCCGTCCGCCCTCAGCCACACCGGAGGCGCTTTCCACAAAAGTCGTGGTTGTGGAGGTTCCAAGTATGGCGCCTATGGAAGTACCGACAGCGTCTGACAGCAGGGCGCCGCGGATATGCGGCAGCTTGCCTTCCCCGTCCAGCATGTCCGCCTTGGAGGCCACCCCGATCAGGGTTCCCAGGGTGTCGAATAAGTCCACAAAGAGAAATGCGAACATGATCACAACGAAATCCAGGGACATGATTCCCTTAAAATCCATCTTCATGAAAGTGGGGGCCAGACTTGGCACATGGATTCCTGCTGAGAAATCCGGGATCAGGCTGAACAGTCCGGCCTCCGGGTTCACCTGGTACAGCCCGCAGAGCTGGCAGAGGATCCCCAGAACCCAGGTGATCAGGATTCCCAGCAGAATGTTTCCCCGGACATTTTTCACTACCAGAACCGCGGTGATCAGGATTCCCGCCAGAGCCAGCACTACGGTGATGCCCTCTCCCCAGAACATCCCGCTGGTCACAGAATTCCTGAAGGAATATAAGCCCACCAGGGTGGCACTTCCCACAACAATCTTGGCATTCTGCAGACCGATGAAGGCGATGAACAGACCGATGCCTACGGACACCGCATATTTTAAATTCATGGGAATCGCATTGAAGATTGCCTCCCGGACATTGGTCAGGGACAGCACAATGAAGATCAGACCTTCGACGAATACGGCGGCCAGGGCCATCTGCCAGGTGTAGCCCATCTGAAGCACCACCGTATAGGCAAAGTACGCATTGAGACCCATCCCGGGCGCCAGCACAAAGGGATAGTTGGCAAACGCTGCCATCATCAGGGTAGCGATCATGGAGGCCAGGGCTGTCGCCACAAAAACGGCTCCTGTATCCATGCCGGACACCCCAAGGACGTTAGGATTCACCGCCAGAATATACGCCATGGTCATGAACGTGGTGATACCGGCCAGTACTTCCTTCCTTACATCTGTACCATTCTCACTTAAGTGAAACATCTTTTCCAGACTCATAAGTTCCTCCTTTTCTTTGTCTCAAGAATTCCTATGGCAATTCTCACGGATCCGTGTATTCACCGGATATTGTGATAGACCAGCAGTGCGATGATCACACCGATGATGCCTGCCATAGTAATCCGGATGGAGAGTCCGAATGTGATCACAAGTACTCCCAGATTCAGGACCAGAGGCGTGTCCAGCCCGAAGGACTGGCCAAAATTCAGCCATGACAGAAACGAAATCCCATCTGCCAGACTGCCCAGAAAGCCTCCCAGGACAATTCCTGACAGCATCATGAGCAGCAAAATCCAAAAATTCCTGTTTCCCATTCTTCTTCCCCTTAACCATATATGATTTCCTACCTACCGGGTCATTATAGCACTCACGGGGAAAAATGTAAATTAATTTGTTTCCCCACTGATCGTGGGTTACTATTCATGGGACAATGTCATCTGGATAACTTTTTCAATATATCCTTAATCCGTGAAGCTTAATTATTATTCCATGCTATAATCGCTCTGTTTATGCGGCCTTCCGATATTTTTTTAAGATGAAATAATATCACCCATTTGGTGATGTTTTCTGATACAATACTCCATAAGAAAACTATGGAGGCAGTCATCATGAAAAAGATAAAAATTGAGTTTACCAATGAGCGGATCATCCCAGCCAGTGGCCTTGCAGTTGTCGGTGCTATTCTCGGCAAATGTGACTTTGTAAAGCGCTGCAACCGTATGGATGTAACCCCTAACCGTTCACAGCACCAAATCAAGAACGGCGATATCCTGCTCACTTATATCGGGCTCCTCACGATGGGAAAACCTGCTTATGAGTCCGTCCATGAGTTTGATGACGACCCGGATTTTTACAAATACGCACTTGGAATTGTCAGAAGCATCCC
>CAJTOW010000037.1 GCA_910577655.1 uncultured Lachnospiraceae bacterium
GCATATCCCCGATCTCATATCTCCTTGCCTGTGCCGCTCTCCCCGGTAAGCAGCACCGTGGAAGTGCTCTTAGCCACCCGCAGGATCTCCTCCTGGAGAAGGAGGGTCCTGGGATCACTCCCTATGATACTGGACACTCCTGCGTGGCTGACCATGCTGGTCATCTCATAGTACCGTTCCCGGACTGTCCTGGTGCTCTCAAAGACCAGAACCCGGGAATACATGCGTGAATCCCCCTCCAGGTCAAACAGATGGCCCATGACAGAAAATTCTTTTGTTTCCAGCCGGATCCGGTACTCATTTTCGTGGTTTAAGCTGTCCCCGGTAGCAGTCACCTCGATCTGCTTACCCTCCAGCTCCCGGACGGAAAGCTGCCTGCAGGCCGCCTGATTGGAAGCTGAGACCAGATCGTCCCGGTCCAGGATCAGGATCCCCCTGTCCACATGATTGATCACACAGTCCAGGGTGTTGAGAAGGGATGTACGCTTCTTTAACTCCGCCACCTCCGCTGCCTTGACAGATATGAAATCCGCTATTTGCTCCAGAAGCTCCAGATACATGGCCTCATTGGCCATGACCCGCTCCTTCTGCTCCCGGCTGCTGCCTACCAGTCCGATGACACCGATGGTCTCCTCCCCCAGACGGATAGGCATGGAGATATCGATCTCCTCCTGACAGATATTCTGCTTGGGACAGTTGCTGCACAAGGCTTCATGGCCCGGGGCGTAGATGATCTCCCGGCTCCCAGTCTGCAGGATATGCCTATATACATATCCCTCCCTGGACATATCCTCATTGACATGATCCGAGAAGAAGCCGGTGCCTGCCACCCGGAACAGGTTCACGTCCACCACTTCCACCTCTACCTGGGCCACCTTTGACATAATATCCGCATATTTCTTGACCGTCTCCTGAATCTCCAGCAGAATACTAGACATCTGACATCCCCCATCCCAAAGAACCATACTCCCTCAGCTGTGCCCAAAACCCACGTCCGGCTTCTCCTCAAGCAGGAACTCACTGAGCACATAGTTACTCACATCCACCCCCAGGTCTGTCAGACGCACCCAGGGCGCCTCCACCCGCAGGAGTCCTTTGCCCTCCATCTTGCGGATCACATCCCCGTAGATCTTCCACATATTCTGGCCGAACCGTTCCAGGAAGCCGCTGCCGGATACCCCCTGGCTCAGCCGCAGTCCCAGGAACATGAATTCCTCCATCTTATCCTTCAGTTCCAGCTTCTGGATATCCCTGGCAGCCGCGCCGGCCTGGGTAAGATCTAGAGACAGATACTCCCCCAGATCCGTCACATTGTGATAACGGTGGCCGAAGGTGTAGGAGGAGGCACCCAGCCCCAGTCCCAGGTAGCTGGTTCCGGTCCAGTAGCCCATGTTGTGGCGGCACTCATATCCCGGCTTGGCGTAATTGGATATCTCATACCGGCTGTAGCCCTGGGCCTCCAGCATATCCCGGATCAGATAGTACATGGCCCGGTCCGTGTCCTCGTCGGGAAGAGGCGGCAGGATCAGGCTGCCTGCGCCCGCAGCTCCCCCTTTGCCGCAGTAGTAATCATAGAAAGGAGTCCCCTCCTCCAGGATCAGGCTGTAGGCTGAGATGTGCTCCGGCCTCAGCATCATCACCTTGCGGAGAGTGCATTTTAAGGAGTGCACATCCTGGCCTGGCAGGGAGGACATAAGATCCACATTGATATTGGAAAAGCCAGCCTGTCTGGCCCGCTGGTAGCTCTTTAGAAACTCATCGTAGGTATGGATCCGCCCCAGATACCGAAGCTCCGCATCGTCTGCCGACTGGAGCCCCAGGCTGATGCGGTTGATGCCGCTTTGCTGGTACACCTCAAGCTTTTCCATGGTCAGGGTGCCGGGATTGGCTTCAATGGTGATCTCCGCATCCTCATGGATGCAAAAGGAGTCCTGAAGCACGGCAAACAGCTCCTCCACCAGTTCCGCAGGCAGAACAGAGGGAGTGCCCCCTCCCAGAAAGATGCTTGTCACCACACTCTCCTGAAAGCAGGCACTCTGTCCATATATCTCCTCAATGAGTTTGTCCATATAGTCCCTGTAGATCCGCTCCGGCGCAGCAAAGGAAAGGAAATCACAGTAAGCGCATTTCCGGATGCAGAACGGGATATGAATATATAGCTCCAGTTCCTGTCTATTCATCATCTAATTTCAATACACTCATAAAGGCCTTCTGCGGGATCTCCACACTGCCCACCTGGCGCATCCGCTTCTTGCCCTCCTTCTGTTTCTCCAAAAGCTTCTTCTTCCGGGTGATATCGCCCCCGTAGCACTTGGCCAGTACGTCCTTGCGCATGGCCTTCACTGTCTCCCGGGCGATGATCCTGCCCCCCACAGCCGCCTGAATGGGGATCTCAAAAAGATGCCTGGGGATCTCCTCCTTCAGCTTCTCGCACATCCGCCGTCCCCGGTCATAGGCGGAATCCCCATGGACGATGAAGGACAAGGCATCCACCTCCTCCTTATTGATCAGGATATCCAGCTTCACAAGCTGGGACTGCTCATAGCCCTTCATATCGTAGTCAAAGGACGCGTAGCCCCGTGACCGGGACTTTAAGGCGTCGAAGAAATCGTATATGATCTCGTTGAGAGGCAGATCATACCGCAGAAGCGCCCTGGTCTCTTCCATATATTCCATGCCCTTGTAGACGCCCCGGCGCTCCTGGCACAAGGTCATGATAGCTCCCACAAACTCGGTGGTCACCATAATCTCCGCGCTGACAATGGGTTCCTCCATATATTCGATCTCCGAAGGATCCGGAAGATTGGACGGGTTGGTCAGCTCGATCATCTCCCCGTTCTTCTTATAGACCCGGTATACTACCCCCGGAGCCGTGGTCACCAGATCCAGATTGTACTCCCGCTCCAGCCGCTCCTGGATGATCTCCAGATGCAGAAGGCCCAGGAAGCCGCACCGGAATCCAAAGCCCAGGGCGATGGAGGTCTCCGGCTCGAAATACAAGGACGCGTCGTTGAGCTGCAGCTTCTCCAGGGCCTCCCGCAGATCATTATACTTGGCTCCGTCTGCCGGATAGAGGCCGCAGTATACCATGGAGGTCACCTTCTTGTATCCCGGCAGCGGCTGGGCGCAGGGACGCTTCGCATCGGTGATGGTATCGCCCACAGTGGTGTCCTTTACATTCTTGATGCTGGCCGTCACATAGCCTACCATGCCCGCGGTCAGCTCTGCACATGGGATGAACTGGCCCGCGCCAAAATACCCTACCTCCACCACCTCGAACTGGGCGCCGGTGGCCATCATGCGGATCTGGGTACCCTTCTTCACCGTGCCTTCCATCATGCGGCAGAATACGATGACCCCCTTGTAGGAGTCATATAAAGAATCAAAGATCAATGCCTGGAGGGGAGCCCCCGGATCCCCTCCGGGAGCCGGTATCTTCTTTACAATGGCCTCCAGAACCTCCTCCACATTGAGTCCGGTCTTGGCAGAGATCCGGGGCGCGTCATGGGCCTCCAGGCCGATGATATCCTCGATCTCGTCTGCCACCCGGTCCGGATCTGCGCTGGCCAGATCGATCTTATTGATCACCGGCACCACATCCAGATCATGATCCAGGGCCAGATACACATTGGCCAGGGTCTGGGCCTCAATGCCCTGGGCCGCGTCCACCACCAGGATAGCGCCGTCACAGGCCGCCAGACTCCGGGATACCTCATAGTTAAAATCCACATGCCCCGGGGTGTCGATCAGGTTGAAGATATACTCCTCACCGTCCTGGGCCCGGTACACGGTCCGGACCGCCTGGGACTTGATTGTGATCCCCCGCTCCCGCTCCAGCTCCATATTGTCCAGGACCTGGGCCTGCATCTCCCGGCTGGTCAAAAGCCCGGTCATCTCTATGATCCGGTCCGCCAGGGTCGACTTGCCGTGATCAATATGCGCAATAATGCAAAAGTTGCGAATCCTGCTCTGATCTGTATCTGCCATATCAACTGATTCCTCTCTTGTCTCAATAAATTCCTTCATCCCGTATCTTAAAACTATACCATTTTTTTATTTTCCTTGCAACACCCTATCCAAAACTTCCGCCAGGGCCACCATGGCCTGCTTCGCCTCATCCACCGTATTGGTCTGCGCGCCGACCTCCACCAGGGCCGACCGCTCCCTGAGGTGCAGGTTGTAGCGGAGTCCTTTCATATAGATCTTCCTGGTAAGCCCCGGAAACTGTCTGGCGGCCTCCCACTGCATCTGGAAGGAGAATGCCAGATTGCCCTTTAAGTTGGGATTGGGCAGATATTCGATCTCCCCCTCCGGCGTCCGGCTCATACCCTGAAAGAACATGATGTTAGCCGTGGGCACACCGCCCAGCTCCGTCACCAGCCGCACATTCTCCCCCACTCCGTCCCGGTGAATGTCCAGCACCACCTGGATATCCGGGAAACGGTCCAGGATCTGGGTGATCCCCTCCAGGGCATAGCTGTAGGCCTTGTTCCTGTCCAGCTTCCCTCCCTGGATATCATAGGTGCTGGTATCGTGGATCACGTTCCATCCCCTGGCCCGCAGCTGGTCCGTCAACACGTTGCCCACCTCCACCACATTGGCATCCGGCTTATCCGGCCCGTAGTCTGCGTAGGTCTCCTGGGAATGGGTATGGTAGATCAGGATCTGGGGCACCTGACTGTCCTTTGCCAGCCCCAGGTCTGTCTCCAGAAATGTCTCCGCCTTCATCAGATCCCGCGGCGCGGTAGTGGATGGATGGACATTGTAGAACCGTTTCATCAGGTAATCATAGTCCTGAAGCTTGGCATAGACTGCCGTCATATCCTCTCCGGCCCCTTCCAGTGTCTGGACACCGGGACCGGTATCTCCTGCCGCTGTCTGGGTATCTGTCCTCCCGCCTCCTCCGGTATCCTCCTCTCCGGCCGGCAGCCAGCCTGCTCCCCCGGTTCCGGTATCCATCCCCTCCCCGGTCTCTTCCGATAAAAAAAGGTATACGTAGTTTTCATACGCATACCTGTATTTCTGATAGACCCCGTAGGCAGGATCTGCCATGCCTGACGCGGTCATTTCCTTTACATCTACCGGCTTCACTGCCGGAAACACAAGCAGCAGAAGAAATTGGTACCCGGCAAGGACCAGACTCGTCACCCACAGGAACCGTCTACTCAAATCTTACGATTTCCTTCTTCAGCCGCTTCATGATCTTCTTTTCCAGCCGGGAAATGTATGACTGGGAGATCCCCAGCACGTCCGCCACCTCTTTCTGCGTCATCTCTGCCCCATCCGCATCCTGCAGCCCGTACCGCAGCTCCACGATCCTGCGTTCCCTGGGGCTTAAGCGGCTGATGGCCAGCTTCAGCAGATTTTTCTCTGTCTCATCCTCCAGTCCCCGGTAGATTACATCCTCATCGGTCCCCAGAATATCAGACAGCAGCAGCTCATTGCCGTCCCAGTCCACATTCAGCGGCTCGTCGATGGACACCTCCATCCGGGTCTTGTTGTTGCGGCGCAGATACATGAGGATCTCATTCTCAATGCACCGGGACGCATAAGTGGCAAGCTTGATATTTTTATCAGCCTTAAAGGTGTTGATGGCTTTGATCAGGCCGATGGTGCCGATGGAGATCAGATCCTCCACTCCCACGCTGGTGTTGTCAAATTTCTTGGCTATGTAGACCACCAGTCTCAGATTATGTTCGATCAGGATGGACCTGGCCTCCTTCTCCCCTTCCGTTCCCAGCATGGCGATCATCTCCGCTTCCTTCTTGCTGTCCAGGGGCGGCGGCAGGATATCGGCTCCCCCTATATAGTGAACCTCCCCCTGCCGCTTGAGTAGCATTGTTTTAAATGTTGGAACCGCTTTAAAATGAAACCGGCTCGGCACTGATACCTTTAAGATCATGTTTTTCTCCTCCAATATTTATAGCCGTTCAGAAACCTTCTGAACTCATTCCTCCCCATGGAGCAGCATCTCATACCTGCCCTGGGGCGACAGCTCTTCTTCACTGAGAGCCAGCCAGGGACGCTCATAGTGCTTCACAGGCACGCCTTCCCTTATGACATCCATCTGCTCCACACGGACTGCCTGCAGAAGCCCTGACCTTGTCCCCACTGCCTGAAAGGGGATCAGGATTCCGCCAGACACCTGGCCGCACAGCCTCTCGCAGGCAGCCCGGGTGATCACGTGAACCGGCTGGTGGGTATATGGCTCAAAAAGCTGGTTTCCTGTATCCCACAGCGCCTGGACCCGGATCGTCCGTCCGCCCTCTGACAGGACCGCTTCACAAAAAGAACGTTTCTCACGGAGTCTGCCCTGTACCAGATTCCAGCAGCCGGCTGCTGCCAGCCAGATCCCCGCCATTGCCGCCGTAAAGACCGGCAGGTCCCGGATATGGATTCCTCCATGTCCCGGCCCTGTGATCCGGCCATACCCTGCCGACAGGAGACCTCCGGTAAATGCAGCCGTCATCCACAACACAGCCAGACGTTTCAGACTGTCCCGCCATCCGGCTTTCCCGAAGGCCATGCGGATCATAAGCCATCCCAGCCCCAGCCCCCAGCCTGCCAGCCGGATCCCCGGGGCAGTCAGAAGGTTCCGGCCCCGCACTACCCCGGCCCGCCAGAGCCATAAGGTCACCAGCGCAGCCCCACAGCTTCCTGCCGCGCCCGCTGCCGCTGCCGCCACCATCCGTACCGGTCTGGCCCGCAGCTTCAGAAAGCTTCTCACCAGAAACAGCAGCCAAAGATTCATTCCGGCATTCATCAGGAAGAGAGAATCCAGGTACAAGGTCACTGCCACGTACTCATGACTCACCTCCCTCCTCATGCTTTACTCATTATAAGCCTTCTGAACAAAAATGTTTGTCGAACCGGAGGGAACACCCGGACTTTTTCGCACGACAAAAAAGACAGAAACCTGACATACTGGTTTCTGTCTTTTAGAAAATACGCTGCTGTTCACGGGGCGCATCTTCTTATGCGGTTTTCCCCGCCCCGATAACTGTTACGTGAATCCTTCATTATCTCTTATTTTTCAGAAAATCCGGGATATTGATCTGCTGCATATCCCGCTTCACCGGACGGTAGGGCTGCTGGACGGCCGGAGCCTGCTCTCTGGACACATCCCCCCGCATACCCATACCGGCACCTGCTCCTGCTCCCTCCGGTCTCATAAGCTGGGGACGGGTCTGAAGAGTCGGACTCTTGGTAGCGCTGGCCTCGGCCGCCGCCACGGCGCCTGCGCTGCCTGGGCCTGCCACCGGAGCCGGTGACGGCTTGGACGGTTTGAAGGTGTTAAAGCTTGACATGGCTTTGCTTACAGTAGAGCTGCTGCTGGCGCCCTGGGCCTCCAGACCGGTAGCGATGACAGTAATGGTAGCTTCATCCTGGGCATTCTCATCGTACATGGCGCCAAAGATGATGTTGGCGTCATCCCCGGCCAGCTCCTGGACAAAGCTGGCTGCCTCATTGGCCTCCACCAGACTGATGTCCCCGGAGATATTGATGATCACATGGGTAGCCCCTTCTATGGTGGTCTCCAGAAGCGGGCTGGCCACAGCCTGCTTCACTGCCTCCACAGCCTTCTCGTCTCCCTTGGCATGTCCGATACCGATATGGGCAATGCCCTTATCCGTCATAACCGTCTGTACATCTGCAAAATCCAGGTTAATAAGCCCCGGAACATTGATCAGATCCGTGATGCCCTGAACCGCCTGCTGCAGTACCTCATCTGCCTTCTTAAGGGCGTCGGGCATGGTGGTCCTGCGGTCCACGATCTCCAGAAGCTTGTCATTGGGAATCACGATCAGGGTGTCTACATTCTCCTTGAGATTCTCGATACCTGCCAGAGCATTATTCATACGGGCGCGGGCCTCAAAACGGAACGGCTTGGTGACCACTCCCACGGTCAGGATGCCCATATCCTTGGCGATTCTTGCAATCACCGGAGCCGCGCCAGTACCAGTGCCGCCGCCCATACCGCAGGTGACGAACACCATGTCCGCCCCTTTGATGGCCTGGGCCAGCTCCTCGGAGCTCTCCTCCGCCGCCTTCTGTCCGATCTCCGGACGGGCGCCGGCCCCCAGTCCCTTGGTCAGCTTCTCTCCGATCTGCATGGCAGTAGGCGCCTTACAATACTGCAAAGCCTGCTTGTCCGTATTGATCCCGATAAACTCCACACCGGCGATATTCTCCTCCACCATGCGGTTCACCGCGTTATTACCAGCACCGCCTACACCGATCACAACAATTCTCGCCGAGTTATCCGCCTCATTTATTTTAATCTCTAACAAGATACTTTCCTCCTTCAGACCATGTATAATCTATTTTCAACAAGGAATCTACGATTCCGCAATGTAGCCTATCTAATACTATATGTGATTTTGTTAAAAATATCAACCTCTAATTTCATTTTTTACGCAACCGTTCAGGGGTTATCTGAACTGCTGCGTGGGGAAAACGCATATCCCGCCGCCGGACTGGCCTCGTCATAGTTCTCCAGATGCAGCGTCCCCTTCCTTCCCTCCAGCTGCGGATACATATCATTGAGCTCCGCGATCTTCCCGTTAAGCCCCGCATTGCCGCCCAGCAGCACCTCGATGTCTCCTATATAGAGGGTAGCCTCCCCCAGGCTGCTGTACTGGATCCTGTCCACTACCAGCCGGTGGATGGAAAGGATCTGGGTCAGATTTAAGATTTCCTGGAAGATGGCCTCGTCTTCCACCGGGAGCTTCTGGTAGAGTACGATATATCCGAATTTCAGACCTGTAATCTCCGGTATGTCCGGCAGCTTCCGGCTGGTGCTCTCCACCACAATCCCGTCCTTGTCGAAATACATGTAGCTGCTCATACAGGAGACATACCCCACTACACTCTTCTCATACACGATGATCTCCACATGGCCGGGACTATGGAACACAATATCATAATCCTCCACAAAAGGGATCGTCTCATGCTCTTTTATATGATCACGCAGGTAACAGACCACCGGATTCCGGCTTAAAGCGTCTGGGAAAAGCATCTCTGTGATCTGCTCCTGGGTATACCGGCTGCTGCCGGTCACCGTGATCTCTTTGATACGGACCAGAAGCATCGTCAGCGCCAGCAGAAAAACCACCAGGGCCGCGATGACCAGTCTCTTATTCCTTTTTCGCAATTAGTTTCCTACCCTTCCAGGCTTATGCTGGCTCCCAGGCCTGACAAGTCCCTGCAGATATCCTCGTACCCCCGCTGGATATAGGAATAGCCCCCGATCCGGGTCTCTCCCTCAGCCGCCAGGGCCGCCACCACCAGAGCCGCCCCGCCCCGCAGATCCCCGGCCCGGACCGGACAGCCATACAGACGGCTCCTTCCGGTTACATATGCCGTGTTATCCTCTATTATAATATGTGCACCCATTTTCTGCAATTCTTTTGCAGTGGCAAATCTTTCCTCAAAAATGGTCTCCCGGATCTGGGAGCGCCCGTCTGCCACAGAAGCCACCGCCAGCATCACCGACTGCAGATCCGTGGGGAACCGTGGATAAGGCCCTGTACACAGGGAAAATGGCCGTGCACCCTGGTCCTGCCGCACACGGAGACAGTCTCCCTCCGCCTGGATCTTCCCGCCGGCTGCCCTGGCCAGAGCCAGCACCTGGCCCAGCTGGTCTGTGGGGACATGGTTCATGGTCACCTGGCCGCCTGCCCCCAGGACAGCCCCCAGGTAAGTCCCCGCCACAATCCGGTCCCCAGGCACCGCAAAGTCCACCTGTCCATGGCTTTCCTTCCGTCCGCACACAGTAAGCTCCGGGCTTCCTATCCCTTGTATCCCTGCTCCTAGGGCCTTCAAAAACTCACAGACCACCACAATCTCCGGTTCCATGGCAGCATTGCTGATCCGGGTAACCCCCTCGGCCGCCGCAGCCGCCATAAGGGCATTTTCCGTAGCTCCTACACTGGGAAAGGAAAGGACGATTCCGCTTCCCTCCAGCCGGGGAGCCTGGGCCAGGATCTCCTCTCCCTCAGTCCTGATCTCTGCTCCCATACATTCCAGAGCCCTGATATGCAGATCCACCGGACGTTTCCCGATGGAACAGCCCCCGGGGTGGGTGACCACAGCCTCCCGGAAACGTCCCAGCATGGGTCCCAGCAGCATGATGGAGGAACGCATCTGCTTACAGCAGACATCCGGGATTCTGGCCGCTGATGCATGCTCTGCGTCAATCACCAGCTCATTCCCCTGAAACCAGCAGGCACAGCCCAGAAGAGTCAGAATCTGCAGCATACAAAACACGTCCTGTATTCTGGGCACATTGCTGATCCGGACAATCCCTTTATGAAGAAGAGATGCTGCCATCACTGGCAGCACTGCGTTTTTCGAACCTTGTATTTCCACATCACCTTTCAGCCAGCGTAATCCCTGAATATGAATGTCTGACAACCAGATAACCTCCCGCAACATTTCCTTCTATTTTTATCATATGCACAGAAGATGTCCCTGGTAACTGTCATTTTCCGCCTGCCGTCATTTCTCCAGCCGGATCTGGCCCGATACGCTTAAGACCATTCCCATCTCCACCATGAGAAAGAGCACCGAGGTGCCTCCATAGCTGATGAACGGCAGGGTAATCCCTGTATTGGGGATGGTGTTGGTGACCACGGCGATATTTAAGATCACCTGGATCGCGATATGACCCAGGACCCCCACCACCAGCAGGGCACCGAACAGATCCGGAGCATTGCCTGCAATCATCATGAACCGGTAGATCATAAAGAGAAAGATCAGGATCACGGAGACGGCGCCAAAAAGCCCCAGCTCCTCACAGATGATGGAAAAGATCATATCATTCTGGGCCTCCGGCACAAAGCCCATTTTCTGGATGCTCTCCCCCAGCCCCTTGCCTACCAGCCCCCCGGAGCCTATGGCATACAGTCCCTGGAGCACCTGGTAGCCGCCATCCCGTGGATAGGCCTCCGGATCCAGCCACACGTGGATACGGTTCAGCTGGTAAGGCTTTAACAGCTTGATCTTCTCCAGAAAGAATGCCAGGGGGCCCGCCGTGACCATAGCCAGACCTCCCATGGCCCCGCACAGAAAAAAGGGCCACTTCTTCTTACAGGCCACGAACAGCATGACAAAGGCGATCCCCACGATGATGATGCCGGAGCTTAGATTGTTGGCCGCGACGATCCCTGCGATGGGCAGGGTCAGAAACACCACCAGACCCATGGCCCGCCAGTTGTTGATCTTCACTCCCAGCTGGGAGATCAGAGCTGCCAAAAGCACGATCAGGGCCACCTTCACAAATTCCGTAGGCTGGAAACTGACCGAGCCTACTCCCAGCCACCGCCGTTTGCCGTTGACCTTCTGGCCCACCAGAGACACGGCAATCATCAGCACATAGGACAGCAGGTAGGCAAACACCGCAAACCTGGCGTACCAGTGATAGTCCAGACGCGAGATCACCAGGGCCACCACCAGCCCCGCCGACGCGATCAAAAGCTGGCGCGTCATAAAGTAGGCGGCATTGTGATACTTAAGCTGGGCGGTATAGGAACTGGCGCTGTAGATCATCACCAGCCCGAAGGCTGTCAGAAAGATCACACAGAACAGCAGGCTGTAGTCATAGAACCGTTTTGGTTTGTTCTTTTTTGCCATCCGGTACCTCCTACAGATTTCTTACACATTCTTTAAAGATATTCCCCCTCTGCTCATAGTTGTCAAACATTCCCCAGCTGGCGCAGGCCGGGGAAAGGAGCACATTGTCCCCCGCGTCGGCATAGGCCGCGCTGACGCTGACTGCCTCCGCCATATCCTCCGCATACATGATTTCATTGAATCCATAGGAGCGGGCACATTCCGCGATCTTGTCACGGGTCTCTCCGATAAGTACCAGATACTTGACCTTATCCCCGAACTCCTTTACCCACTCGTCATATTCACTGTGCTTGTCATAGCCGCCGGCAATCAGCACCACCGGCCCCGGCATAGCCCGGATAGCCTGGATAGCCGCGTCGGGATTGGTGCCCTTGGAGTCATTGTAATAGCGCACCCCGGCCCGCTCCAGCACGAATTCGATCCTGTGCTCTACCGCCTCAAAGGCCTTCAGTGCCCTGCGGATGCAGTCCATAGGGACGCCCATACAGATACTGACAGCCACAGCCGCCATGACATTCTCATAGTTGTGCCGGCCCAGAATCTTCAGCTCATGGATATCCACCACCTCTTCTCTCCTGCCGCCATGGGCGTAGATGATTTTATCTCCGTCCATGCACATGCCTTCCTCCAGGGGCTGTCTGCTGCTGAAGAAAAATGCCTTCGGCTTCAGCTCCTTGCGCTCTCCGAATTCCCTTAAAACCGGGTCGTCATAGTTGAGAACCACCCAGTTGTCCCTGGTCTGGTTCTCCGTCACCCGCTCCTTCACCTCTATGTAGACCTCCATGGTCCCATGACGGTTCAGATGATCCGGCGTGATATTCAGAATGGCACTGACATCCGGCCGGAAATCCATGATGGTCTCCAGCTGGAAGCTGGACACCTCCGCCACTGTCACAGACCTGTCTGTGGTATCCAGGGCAGTCTGTGTATAGGGGATGCCGATATTGCCCACTACGAATACCTCGTGGAAGAAGGTCTTCATGATCTCGCCGGTAAGGGCCGTGGTGGTAGTCTTGCCGTTGGTGCCTGTGATGGCCACCAGCTTTCCCCTGGCCACATGATAGGCCAGCTGGATCTCGCTCCAGATGGGGATCCCCGCGTCGTCCAGAACCTTCACAAAGGGCGCGTCCAGAGGGATCCCGGGACTGATGATAGACAGCTCCACCCCCAGAAGGTCCGTACGGCTAAGCTGCCCCAGAATGATCGCCAGCCTTGCGTCCTCTTCAAAATTCTGCCTGATCGCCTCCGGATCCTGCCTGTCATTCCCATCATAAAGTACCACCTCACCGCCCATGGACAGAAGCAGCCGCGCCGCGGCGATCCCGCTTTTCCCAGCTCCTGCCACCAATACCTTCTGGTCACCCATATTGATTCCTCCTGCATGTTCACATTATACCAATGTCCACTAACCTCATGCTTCGCCAAGTCAAATATAAATCTATAATCCCAGATATGCCACCAGACACAGGATTGCCGTGACGATGGAAAAGACCGCCACTACCCGGGTCTCAGACCATCCGCACAGCTCAAAATGATGGTGGATGGGAGCCATCTTAAAGATCCTCTTTCCGCCTGTAGCCTTGAAATAGCTTACCTGCATGATCACAGACAGAACCTCCACCAGATAGATCAGCCCCACCAGGGGGATGAAAAAGGGCATCTGCATCATAAATGCGCTGGAGGCCACAAATCCCCCCAGAGCCAGGGATCCTGTATCTCCCATAAATACCTTGGCCGGATAGACATTAAACAGCAGAAATCCCAGCAGACTTCCCACTACCGCGCCGGTGATGGGGCTGATCCCTGTCTTCTCCCCGATGGCCACGATGGTCAGGAAGGTAGCCACCAGGATCGTGACGCTGGTACAGAGTCCGTCAAGGCCGTCTGTAAAGTTCACTCCGTTGTCCGTCCCCAGAACCACGAAAAACACAAAGGGAATAAAGAGAATTCCCATATTCAGATATATTCCGTTCTTAAAGCCGCCGGTAAAGGGGATCAGGGCTCCCGTCCCCACTTCCCCTGACCGGTACAGATAATAGACGAAGATACCGGTGATCACAAACTGGCCCAGAAGCTTCTGCTTAGGATTGAGCCCCTCGGAACGCTTCATCACAATCTTGATATAATCATCCAGAAAACCAATGATCCCAAAACCCACGGTCACAAACAGCACCGGGATGATCTTGGGATAATCCCGGATATAGAACAAGGAAGTGATGATAATGCTGGTCAGGATCATCAGGCCTCCCATGGTGGGTGTTCCCTGCTTCTTAAGATGTGCCTGGGGGCCGTCGGTACGTACCTGCTGGCCGAATTTCAGACGGTGCAGGAACGGAATCACCACCGGACAGAGGATGGCGCTGATGGCAAACGCAATAATAATCGCTAGTATCGTCTCATTAATCATGGTGCAACTCCTACTATAGTATGTATCGTATCAATGACTGTTCCTGTGAATGGGACACTGAATAGTATACGTCTTTTTGGTGGAATAATCAACTGTTGTTTCCAGGTTCCGCTTCCTCTGGTATGATTCCGGGTAACAGTTCAGACAGGTCTGCGCGTTCACCGCGCTGACCGTACGAAAACATAGCGGCCGCGGGCATACGGCCCTCTACACTCCGTTCCGGTCGGTCCCTAACAGGCGTCACTGGCGCCTGGGACCGCCGCAGGCGATTCTAAATGGCCGTATGCCGTAACAGTTCAAGGGGTATCTGAACTGTTACTGATTCCAAGATAGGGTAATATATTCTGGAAGATGTCCGCGATCACCGGGGCGGCAATGGTTCCTCCGTAGTAAATGCCCTGGGGTTCATCGATAGTGATCAGGGCGATGACCTGGGGATCATCTGCAGGAGCAAAGCCGCAGAAGGAGGAAATATATTTTTTCAGGCTCCGGGGGAGCTTCTCGGAGGTGGCGGTCTTGCCGCCGATCCGAAAGCCTGCCACGGCAGCCTTCCTGCCGCTTCCTTCTGATACCACGCACTCCAGAATATGGCGCATGGTAGCGCTGGTCTCCGGGGAGACGATGTGTTCTTTTACAGGCCAGTCAAACTCGTGGATCATGGTGCCGTCGGCGCTGACTGCCTTCACTCCGAAGTGGGGCGTGACCCTGTTTCCGCCATTGACGATGGAGGCGGCTGTGGTGACCAGCTGGATGGGAGTGATCTGAAAGGACTGGCCAAAGGATACTGTGGCCAGCTCCACCAGACCCATATTCTCCTTCTTGTGCATGATGGTAGCCGCCTCTCCCGGCAGGTCGATACCGGTCTTCTGCTTCAGGCCGAACTGTTCAAAATAGCTGTAATAATTGTCGATCCCCAGCCTCTGTCCCACATCGATGAATACCGGATTGCATGAGTTCATGGCTCCCTGGAGGAAGGTTTCTCCCCCGTGTCCGCCCACCTTATGGCAGCGGATCTTTCTGTCCTCCACGATCCTGAAGCCCGGGCAGGAGAACCGGTCAGTCAAAGATACAACTCCTGCCTCAAGGCCGGCGGCTGCCGTGATGATCTTGAAGGTGGAGCCTGGCTCATAGGTGTCATTGATGCTGGGATTACGCCACATCTGGTTTAAAAGCTCCTGCTTCTGGGCTGCCGTAAGTCCGGCCGGTTCCTCATGGTTTAGTTTGAACGGTTCATTTAAATTAAACTCGGGTACATTGACCATTGCCAGTATTTCCCCGTTTTTTGGATTCATCACAATGACCGATACCCGGTTGGCGCCCTTACGCTCCAAGGTCTCATAGGCGGCCTGCTGGGCATATTTCTGGATATTCACATCCAGGCTGATCTGTAAATCATTACCGGCCACCGGCTCCACCCGGTCCTCAAAGGTATTTTCGATCTCCACCCCCGCGGCGTCGGTCATGGTCAGGATGGTGCCGTTGATTCCTTTAAGCCAGGACTCATAGACTACCTCCAGCCCGATGATCCCCTGGTTATCCCCGCCGGTGAAGCCGATGACCTTAGAGGCCAGAGAGTCGTAGGGGTAGAAACGTTTGTAATCCTCGTCCACCTTCACTCCCTCCAGGTGGAAATTGCGGATCTTGTCCCCGGTCTCCTTATCCACGTTGGTGCGGATAATCTCCCTGGAACTGCGTTTCTCCACCTTTTTCCGTACCTGGGCTTCTTCCAGGCCCAGCTCCCGGCACAAAGTCTCTATAACCTTCTCCCGGTCCTTTACCTGATTGTAGATCACAGAAATGGTACATACGGTCCGGTTGTCAGCGATCACCGTCCCGCCGGCGTCCAGAATCCGCCCCCGCGCCGCCTTGATGGTCCGCTCCCGCTGGTGAAGATCCTCAGCCATGGCACTATAGTGGGCGGACCGGTACAGCATCAGATATCCCAGCCTGCACATCAGACCTGCCATAGCCAGACTGATCAGCAGACAGAGCAGCAACAGTTTCTTCCGGTGTCCCGTCTGATTGGAAGTCATATATGCCCCGTAACAAGCTTATCGTTATACTATATGGATCAATGTCCCATTTCAGAACCGAAATAAGGACATTCTGTCCTGCCGCCGTTTATGCTCCGCCTTCCTCCCCTGCCCCGGATTCTCCGCTCTCTTCCGGTGCCGCCGGACTGCTCTCCTCCGGCACATACTCTCCGTCCTCCCTGGCGCCTTCCGGAAGATGGGCAGGTACTCCTACCTCTCCCTCCTGGGGAGGATCCATGTACTCCTCTGTCTCGTATACCTTTGTCTCCGGAACGGTTTCCTCCGGTATTCCGGACAGGCCTCCTGTGATCCCTTCCTCCTGGGGAAGCTGCCCTGCCAGCTCCTCCGGCATCGCCTCCGGGTCTACCTCCGGGAATATATTCAGATAAGGAAGGATATCTGCCAGAATCTTCTGGAATA
Organism: uncultured Lachnospiraceae bacterium; assembly: GCA_910577655.1. Classification (GTDB taxonomy): domain Bacteria; phylum Bacillota; class Clostridia; order Lachnospirales; family Lachnospiraceae; genus Brotaphodocola. Next base: position 16,495 of record CAJTOW010000037.1, read on the forward strand.
TCTCGCTGGCATAGGTACTGTGGGGCTGGTCCTCCACATGGGGAGTATCCACCGTTACATAGACCAGAACCTGGGGATCGTAAGCCGGGGCAAAGCCGCAGAAGGATACAAGGTAATTCTTTTCTGCACGGGGATATTTCTGGGCCGTGCCGGTTTTTCCGGCTACCTGGTAGCCAGAAACAGCCGCCGCCTTGCCGGTCCCTTCTTCTACGGTCCTGAACAGGGCGTGGCAGATGAAACTGCTGGTGCTCTCCGACACGGTCTCCTTCACCAGACTGGGCTGGACCTTTTTGATCACTGCCCCCTGGTCGTTGACAATCTGGCGCACCACATGGGGCTCATAGTAGGAACCACCGTTGATCACGGAACAGTAGGCAGCCGCCATCTGGATCATAGTACAGTTGTAATTCTGCCCGAAGGAATTGGTAGCCAGATCCACAGCCCGCATATTGTCCACTGTGTAGACCAGACCTGCGGATCCCTCCTCGCCAGGCAGATCGATACCGGTCTTCTTGCCGAAGCCGAAGATCTCCTGGTACCGGCAGAAACGTTCCCGCCCCATCATGGCTGCGATCTGCATCATAGCGTCATTGCAGGACTGCATCAGGGACTCTTCCACAGTCACCATGTCATGCCCCGTCCGCTTGACACAGTGGATCTTCTCCCCGTTTATTTCCTGCAATCCGTCACAGAAGAAGGATTCTGTTCCATTAAGAATGCCCTCCTCCATGGCTGCTGCCACGGTGAAGATCTTTGAGGGAGAGCCTGGCTCATAGGTATCGCTGACGCAGTAGTTTCGCCACTCCTGGTTCCAGGCCACCTGGAGTCCGTAGGAACGGATATCATCTTCGGAAAAATATTCCCCCACCTGCTCCTCTGTAATCGTGTTTCCTGTATCCCGGTGCTGGTTTTTATATACATTGACTGCTTCTTTTCTTCCCAGGGCCAGAAGCTCCTGGTCTGTGTACTGGTCCGATACCTGTCTGGGATTATTCAAATCAAAGGTGCGGTCGCTGGACATGGCCAGAACCTCCCCGTTGCTGGGATTCATAACCACCACCCCCACCCGCTCCGAACCCACCTCAGACTGCCACTCCTTAATATAGCGCTCCACAACATTCTGTACATTCACATCCAGGGTGGAGACGATGGTATTGCCGTTGATTGCCGGTTTGATGACCCGCTCCAGATTGGAATCATCGTTAAGGTATCCGTATTCCCGTCCGTTGGTCCCTACCAGGGAAGCATTGTAGGACTGCTCGATCCCGCCGGTGCCTCCTGCCCCGTCCCCGGTGGCAAAGCCGATGACGTTGCAGCCTAAGGAGCCATTGGGATAGATCCGTTTGTATTCGTCCTCAAACCATACGCCGCGGATCCGGGACTTTAGGTTGTTCTTGGCATTGTCCTGGTTTGTCTCCGTCTGCAGGGTCTCAAAAGCCTCCTTTTCATCATAGGAAAGCTGTCTGGCCTGACGGATGTAGCGCAGGTTTTCATTATCCCGGATCAGGGAACGGATGGTCTGGGCATCGTAGCCAAAGACCGTCACCAGGGCAGACACTGTAGGCTCCAGGAAATTCTCTTCATCCGACATGATCTGCCAGGGATCCAGAATCAGGTTGTATACCTTCTCTGTCGTAGCCAGATATGTGCCGTTGCGGTCCACGATATCCCCCCGGCGTGACGGAAGCACACGGCTGTCATATTCCTGCTGGGACAAGACGATCTGGTTGTAGCTGTCCTTGTTCTCATCCACGATCTGGTAGAGAACATAGATTAATGCAAACAAAGCCAGCGTGATCACGATGACCGTGAGTGCCAGCTTTTTCTGCATGTACCGTTCAAAAATGTGTTGTTTTTCCTGAGGTTTCTTAGGTCTAGTGTTCCGGGATGTCCTCATACTGTCTTACATACTCGCTTTCCGTTTTATCATACAAAAGGACCTGGTCGCGGTTGGCATATACCATGCCAAGCTCCTCCGTAGCCACCTGATAAATGTGGTTTAAGTCTATATCTGTATGAATCCGGGTTTCCAGGGCATCGTTCTCCGCCTTTAACTGCTCCAGTTTGCTCTCCAGGGCTTCAATATTGTGAATCCGGTAGGTGATGGAGGACTGGACATGGAGATAGGTAACACAGATGTAAAGTACACACGCTACAGCCGCCACCAGCACCAGCACATAGGGCAGATCCACTGCCAGGGCCTTTTCCTGGTTCCTGCGCACCCGGTAACTCACCTGCCTGCGCTGTCTCCTCTCCTGCCGGGGCTCTGGTATCTGCCGCTCCGGCTCCATCACACGGACAGTATTGCCGGATATGTAGGTCTGGCTCACAGACCGTCTTCTTCCTGACGCCATATCATTCCCTCCCTTTTCCCGCATATACATGCTTTAAGCATGTTCTGTCTATTCACTGCCGCGCTCAAATACCCGCAGCTTCGCACTCTTGGACCGGCTGTTCTTTTGAAGCTCCGCCTCGGAAGGCAGCACCGGTTTTCTCGTGATCACAGTACCCCTGCTCTTTTTCCCGCACATACACACCGGAAATCCCGGCGGGCAGGTGCAGGGGTTCTCATTGCGCCGGAAATGGTTCTTGACGATACGGTCTTCCAGGGAATGAAAGGTGATGATGCTTAATCTTCCGCCTGGACAGAGCCGCCCGATCATCTGGTCAATCGAATCCTCCAGCACTGCCAGCTCCTGGTTCAGCTCGATCCGGATGGCCTGAAAGGTCCGCTTGGACGGATGGCCCCCGGTGACCCGCATCTTCATGGGGATGGCTGCCTTGATGACCTCAGTCAGCTCCCCGGTGGTTCTTATAGGCTTCTCCTGTCTGGCCCGTACGATGTGTTTGGCAATATTTTTCGCGAATTTCTCGTCGCCGTAATCCCGGATGACCCGGAACAGCTGGTTTTCACTATAAGTATTTACAATATCTGCGGCAGTTCTTGTATTTCTCTGGTCCATGCGCATATCCAGAGGCGCGTCTTCCCGGTAGGTGAAGCCACGACTGGCTGTATCCAGCTGGTAGGAGGATACTCCCAGGTCCAGGTAGATTCCATTCACCTGGCTGATACCCAGCCCATCCAGTACCTGCCCGATCTGTTCATAATTGTTCCTTACGATGGTGACTCTCTCCCCAAAGGACGCAAGTCTCTCGGATGCCGCCGCGATAGCGTCCCCGTCCTGGTCAATCCCCACCAGTCTTCCGCCGGCACCCAGGCGGCTGGCCACGGCAAAGGCATGTCCGCCTCCCCCCAGGGTCCCGTCCACATAGATGCCGTCCGGACAGATATTCAGACTGTCCACCGTTTCTTCAAGCAGTACCGATCTGTGTGCAAATATCATATTCCAAGCCCTTCCATATTCTCGGCAATCTCTTCCATGTCGTCGTAGGAGTTGGATTCAAGCCAGTTCTCCCGGCTCCAGATCTCGATCCGGCTTCCCACACCGACCAGTACCGCATCTTTATCAATCTTTGCAAATTCCCGCAGCACCGCGGGCAGGAGGATCCTGCCCTGCTTGTCCACCTCACACATGGTGGCGCCTGCAAGGAAGAAGCGGGAGAACTTTCTGGCATTGGCATTGGTCAGGGGCAGGGCGTGAAGCTTCTCTTCCAGGGCTTTCCACTCGGTATTCTCATAGGCAAATAAGCAGCCGTCGAGTCCTTTTGTTACCACGAACTCTTCTCCCAGCTGCTCCCGGAATTTGGAAGGAACGATCACCCGCCCCTTTGCGTCCACTGTATGATTATATTCACCCATGAACATAATAACCACCTGCCGCCCTACCGTGCCACTTTCCACCCAAAATCTACCACTTTATTCCACTTTCCACCACTTCGTAGATCTATTTTATTATATCCATGGGAAAATAGCAAGAAAATTTCGAAGTTTTTTCTGGAAGGAAGGTTCTGGAGAGGTAACAGTTCAGACAGGTCTGCGCACTCGCTGCGCTGACCGTGCGAAAACGTAGTGGTCGGAGGACATCTGCCCCATCGCGTAGCGATTCTCATGGGCAGATGCCGTAACAGTTCAGGGGGTATCTGAACTGTTACCTGGAGAGTTATTGCTCACGGGGATTTTGCTCCGGAAAGTACCCTCCGGTGCCTGCGACACACAAAAAACGCCGCCGGTAACAGGCTTCTCTGTATACCAAAGTATACAAAACCTGTTACCGGCAGCGTTCTGCCTGAAACATATTAAGCTGTCAGCATGATCCAACAGTTCATTTACACATTGAACCGGAACAGAATCACATCCCCGTCCTTTACCACATAATCCTTGCCCTCCAGCCCCACTAGGCCTTTCTCCTTGGCTTTGGCGTAGGTTCCGCAGTCTAAGAGATCCTGGTAATTGACTACCTCTGCACGGATAAAACCACGTTCAAAGTCGGAATGGATCTTTCCTGCGGCCTGGGGAGCTTTGGTGCCCACCCTGATGGTCCAGGCGCGGGTCTCGTCCTCTCCGGAGGTCAGATAGCTGATCAGTCCCAGAAGGCGGTAGCTTGCGGCAATGAGCTTGTCCAGCCCCGGCTCCTTAAGCCCCAGGGCCTCTAAGTACTCCTGCTTCTCATCGTCCTCCAGCTCTGCGATCTCCTGCTCGATCTGGGCGCTGATGACGAATACCTCGGAGCCGTTGGCGGCAGCATAGCTGCGGACGGCCTGTACACTGGAATTGGACGCGCCGTCATCGGCCAGATCATCTTCTGCCACATTGGCAGCGAAGATCACTGGCTTGCAGGTCAGCAGGTTTAGGGAATTCACGAAGGCCATGGTATCCTCATCATCGCTGTGATAGCTGCAGGCCAGCTTCCCATCCTCCAGAAGCTCCTTAAGCTCCTTTAAGACTGCCAGCTCCCTGGCCAGGGACTTATCATTGTTGGCGGATTTGGCCGTCTTGGCGATTCGCCGCTCCAGGATCTCGATGTCCGAGAAGATCAGCTCCAGGTTGATGGTCTCGATATCCCGCATGGGATCCACACTGCCGTCTACATGGATCACATTGGGATCCTCGAAGCAGCGGACTACATGGACGATGGCATCCACCTCTCGGATATTGGCCAGGAACTGATTGCCCAGGCCCTCCCCTTTAGATGCGCCTTTGACCAGACCGGCGATATCCACAAACTCGATTACTGCCGGGGTAACCTTTTTCGAATGATACAGATCCCCCAAAAGCTTCAGACGATGATCCGGAACCGCCACCACCCCGATATTGGGGTCAATAGTACAAAAAGGATAGTTGGCCGACTCCGCTCCGGCCTTTGTCAGGGAATTGAAAAGGGTGCTCTTTCCTACGTTGGGGAGACCCACGATGCCTAATTTCATATGTTTTACCTTCCTAACTGGATTTTTTACTTGATTTTCGTGCGGATTAATTGTAGCATAGAATCTGGCCAATGAAAAGCAGAAAATATATTATGGACCATGGGGCAACAGGAAGCAGGTTACTGTTCGCGGGGGCATCTTCTTGTCCGGCTACGCCAGACAAGAAGCATCGGGCATCCGCCCAATGTCGAACCCTGTCGCGCCATGTCATAACTTGTCGTCCGGTTTTGTTTGATTTTGTGGAATTTTGGGAGTAAAATAAATATGCATCGAAAGGAGATCATCGAATGGAAGGAGCAGATATTTGTTTCGTGCATCTGGGGATCGCGATACAGCATTTACGGAACAGTATCTCAGTGTTTGGATTCCGAATCGCTTTTTACGGAATCATCATAGGGATTGGCATGCTGGCCGGGCTTTGTGTGGCCCAGGCGGATGCAAGACGCCGGGGACAGGATCCAGAGATTTATCTGGATTTCGCTCTGTATGGAATTATTTTTTCCATTATTGGCGCCCGGATCTACTATGTGATTTTTGAATGGGATCTGTATAAGGAAGATATTCTGCAGATATTCAACCTCCGTGCAGGCGGCCTTGCCATCTACGGCGGTGTGATCGCTGCTACCATCACGCTGACGGTATTCTGCCGGATTAGGAAGGTTTCCTTCCTTTCCCTGGCCGACAGCTGCGTACTGGGGCTTGTGACCGGGCAGATTATTGGCAGATGGGGGAATTTCTTCAACTGTGAGGCATTCGGCGGATATACAGACAGTCTGCTGGCCATGCGGATCCGGCTTTCTCTGGTTAATGCAGGGATGCTAAACCAGGATGTCTTAAATCATGTGATTGTAGAGAACGGAGTGGAGTACATTCAGGTACACCCCACATTTCTCTATGAATCCCTATGGAACCTGGGTCTTCTATGTTTCATGATCTGGTACCGTCAGAGGAAGGAGTTCGACGGTGAGATGCTATGTATATACTTGTCTGGATACGGAGTGGGACGGTTCTGGATTGAGGGATTACGTACAGACCAATTGCTACTCTTCAACACAAGCATCCCCGTTTCCCAGGGATTATCTGCAATATTGATCCTGGCTGCCGCCACATGTATGATACTCAAGAAAAGGCAGCTGCGCAAAAAGGGCAAAGGAGAAGATCAGGATGGAGATTTCAAGAAAAGAACTGGTAACTCAGATTGAACATGCTCGCAACCGTTTGAACCAGAGTATTGAGACGGGAGCTGCTTATGAAACCATTTACCAGAACAGCATAGAGCTTGATCATTTAATCAGCCAGTATATTGCAAGCAATCTTTAAATCATACTGCATGCAGACAAAGGGCCATCGGTGCTTTGTCTGTACACTGAGGTATACACGTGCAGGAAATGTGTCACCGGTGCATTTCCTGCATATCAAGGCACACACTCTAAGAGAACAAAGGGGCCGTCGGGAAATGATATCAGCATACCATATATTGCCGTGATATTTCATAAATCACGCGATATACAGTGTGTAAACAGTCATTTTCCGACAGCCTCTTTGTTGTTTCCGGCTTCGCAGCCGGACAGGAAAATGCGCCCCGCAAACGGCAACCAGTTTTCAAACCCGTACCAGTTTTGCAATCTCTTTCACCACTCCGGTCACCAGCGTCTTGAATGTCCGGGATACCCGGGCAGCTGTCTCTCCCACCTCCTCATGGGACAGCTCCCTGCCGCTGATACCGGCCGCCATGTTGGTGATGCAGGAGATGCCGCAGATCCTCATCCCCAGGTGGTTGGCTGCCACAGCCTCGCATCCGGTGCTCATGCCCACGGCATCCGCGCCCAGAAGCCGGCACATCTTTACTGTAGCCGGTGTCTCATACTCCGGCCCGGTGGTCTGGATATAGACACCCTCCTGAATCTTCAGCCCCATCTCTTTGGCCTTCCTGCGGATGATCTGGCGCAGCTCTTCATCATAGACCGAGGACATATCGCAGAACCGCGGCCCCACGGAATCCTCATTGGGCCCGATCAGTGGGGAAGGTACAAAGGATGTAATATGATCCCGGATGATCATGAAATCCCCCGGGCCGTAATCCAGATTCACCCCGCCGGCCGCATTGGTCAGAAACAGCACCCTGGCCCCCATCTTCCACATCAGGCGGATGGGGAGCACCACATCCTCCATGGGATAACCCTCATAATAATGGACGCGGCCCTGCATAATCACCGCTGGTACCTTGCCGATATAGCCAAAGATAAACTGCCCCTTATGTCCGGACACGGTAGATACCGGAAAGCCCTCAATATCATGGTAATCAATGGTTTCCACCACCTGGATCTCCTGGGCATAGTCTCCCAGACCGGAACCCAGGACCAGAGCCACCTGGGGCTCGAAGGGAATCCTCCCCCGGATACTCTCATAACATCCTGCAACCCTCTCAAATACTGCTGTCATTGTACCCCTCCTTTTATTTCATGTAATCCCCGAATCCTGCCGCGCCCAAAGCCTGTCTGAAAATTCTTCCCGCCTTTTCCAGGCACCCTCCGGGGCAGCACGGCAAGCTTTGGGAATCTATTTTACAGAAACTTCTTCATCATAGGACATCCGTCCAGAGTGGCGAAATAATCACGGGCTGTCTCCGCTCTGCGGATCTGCTGTACGGATCCGTCCTCTTTGAGAAGCAGCTCTGCGGATTTCAGCTTTCCGTTGTAATTGTATCCCATGGCAAAGCCGTGGGCGCCTGTATCGTGGATCACAAGAAAATCTCCCTTCTGGATCTTTGGAAGCATCCGGTCTATGGCGAATTTGTCATTGTTCTCACATAAAGATCCCACCACGTCATACCTGTGATCCAGAGGCCAGTCCTCCTTGCCCATGACCGTAATGTGATGATAGGCGCCGTACATGGCCGGACGCATCAGATTCACCGCGCAGGCATCTACCCCGATGTACTCCTTGTAGATGTGCTTCTCATGAATCGCCCTGGTCACCAGACATCCGTATGGCGCCAGCATGAACCGTCCCAGCTCCGTATAGATAGCTACATCCCCCATGCCGGCAGGTACCAGCACCTCTTCATAGACCCTGCGGACCCCTTCCCCGATAACCGCAATATCATTGGATTCCTGATCCGGACGGTAAGGAATCCCCACACCGCCGGAGAGATTGATGAAACCGATATGGACACCAGTCTCCTCCTTCAGGCGGACAGCCAGCTCAAAGAGCACCTTGGCCAGCATGGGGTAATACTCATTGGTCACCGTGTTGCTGACCAGGAAGGCATGGATGCCGAACTCCCTGGCCCCCTTGGCTTTCAGGATCTTAAATGCCTCTGTGATCTGCTCTGTGGTCATGCCATACTTGGCATCCCCGGGATTGTCCATGATATTGTTGCTGATCTTAAAGACTCCGCCTGGATTGTACCGGCAGCTGATGGTCTCCGGGATGGCTCCCAGGGCCTTCTCCACATATTCGATATGGGTAATATCATCCAGATTGATGATGGCCCCCAGTTTCCCGGCCATGGCAAATTCCTCTGTGGGCGTGTCATTGGAGGAAAACATGATCTCCCTTCCGGAAAATCCCACCGCATCTGACATCATCAGCTCTGTGGCTGAGGAACAGTCAGTGCCGCAGCCGCACTCCCTTAAAATCTGCAGAATATAGGGATTGGGGGTAGCCTTTACCGCGAAATACTCCTTATATCCCTTATTCCAGGCAAATGCCTCCTTCAGCTTCCGGGCATTCTCACGGATCCCCTTCTCATCATAAAGATGAAAGGGCGTGGGATAAGTCTTTGCCATCTCCTCCAGCTGCTGCTTTGTCACAAATGGTTTCTTTTGCATAATTTTTCTCCTCGTTTCCTGTTTTATAATCTCCGGACAGGCAAAAGTCCGGCAGGAGCTGCAATCTGCCAGTACTGGTGCAGGTTTCGCGGGCATCTTGCTGCCCGCCTGAACTGTTACTGGTATTGTAACCCGGCCGGACTCCTTTGTCCAGATATTGTTATGAAATGTTAATCCACCACGATTACCCGCATGATGTTGGTATGGGTTGCCGGCTCATGGCTGGCCGCCCGTGTAACCACGCCCGCGGTCACTACGGCTATGTCTCCGTCCTGGATCACCTGCTTCTCCTTGAGAAGATCCAGGGAGTCTTCAATCAGGCGGTCCGTAGAGACGGAACGTCTGGCCTGGAAGGAAGTCACACCCCAGTAGATCTGCATCTGGCGCACTGCCGTAGCGCTGGGCGACAGACCGATGATCCGGGTACAGGGCCGCCACTTGGACAACAGCCGTGTGGTGAAGCCGCTGATACTGGGCGCGATGATCACCTTGGCCCCCAGATCATGGGCCGTGGCTACGGAAGAATAGCATACGGCATTGGAGATATTCTGGATATTCTCCACCGATACTTTCCGGTCATGGTAGTAGGTATTATTGAGATATTCTTCCGTATCCTGGCAGATATGGTTCATCATCTTTAAAGCCTCCAGGGGATACTTGCCCATAGCGGTCTCGCCGGAGAGCATGACCGCGTCGGTCCCGTCATAAACCGCGTTGGAAACGTCGGAAACCTCCGCTCTGGTAGGTCTTGGATTGCGGATCATGGAATCCAGCATCTGGGTGGCAGTGATCACCGGCTTGCAGGCAAGATTACACTTCTGGATGATCAGCTTCTGGATATGGGGAACCTTCTCTGCCGGGATCTCCACTCCCATGTCCCCTCTGGCTACCATGATGCCGTCGCTGGCCTCAATGATGGCATCCAGATTCTCGATGCCCTCCGCATTCTCGATCTTGGCTATGATCTGGATAGGTGAGCCTGCTTCTGTTAATATCTCCCGGATCTCCCGGATCGCGTCCGCGGTCCGCACAAAGGAGGCTGCGATAAAATCAAAGCCCTCCCGGATACCGAACCGGATATCCTCCTTATCCTTCTCAGTCAGGGCAGGAAGCCTGATCTTTACATTGGGCACATTGACCCCCTTGCGCTCTCCCAGCTCTCCGCCGTTGACAATACGGCAGACGATATCCGGCCCGCTCACCTCAAGAACCTCCAGCTCGATCAGACCGTCGTCAATCAGGATCCTGTTTCCGGCTGTCACATCACTTCCCAGACCGTCATAGTTGATATGGCCCATGTGACTGTCTCCCACAATCTCCCTGGTGGTCAGTGTATAGGTATCCCCCTCTGTCAGGGTCACCTTCTTCCCGCCCTCCAAAAGTCCGGTACGGATCTCCGGCCCCTTGGTATCCAGAAGCGCTGCCACTGGTATATCCAGCTCCTCCCGGACTTCCTTTAACATATCAAGCCTTGCCTTCTGCTCCTCATGGGTTCCATGGGAAAAGTTGAACCTGGCAATATCCATGCCGTTTAAGGCAAGGGCTTTCATCAGCTCCCGGTCGTCACTGTTGGGCCCCATGGTACAGATAATTTTTGTTTTTTTCATCTTGCATCCCTTCTGCTATATATTGATAGTTACGTATTTTCAGATCCTTCCCCTGTCACATGACGGTGGGTGTACAAATGATCCATGCAGTATTCATAGCTGCCCTGGCATTTGGAGCAGTAGCGGAACTCCAGATCCTCTCCGTCCAACTCCGTGCGTCCGCAGACCGCACACTTGTGCCGGGTCGCTCCCTGGGGCTTGATTTTCACTTCCCGCTTAAACTTCTGCTTACGCCGGATCTCCTTTGGCGCATATCGCTGGTAGTTCCGGGTCATCAAAAAGAAGACGATCACATTGGCCAGGGAGAACAGGATCACTAAACGGGTGGACAAAGAGCCAAACAAAAACGAGTACAGATAAAGGCACCCATCCGCCACAGCCAGCCACCTGGCCTTCACCGGAATCACGAAAAACAGCAGAAACTGGGCATCTGGAAAACAGATGCAGAAGGCCAGAAACAGCGACAGATTGATATAGCCTGTGGTAAACAGTTCTGTCCGTCCGGTGATCAGGTAGACAGCCAGACATGCCAGCACCTGCCCCACGATCCCCATGAAGAAAAAGACATTGAACCGGAAGGATCCCCAGATACTTTCCAGCGTCCTCCCCAGATTGTGGTAGAGGAACAGGGAAATGATCCCCATAAATATAGTATCAAACTGCCAGGAACCCAGGGCCGGCGGATAGACCATGAAGGTCACGATCCTCCAGATCTGCCCGTGAAGAATCGCCGCCGCGTCCAGGGACAAGTACCGGATATAGACCCTGAAAAAACCGGCCGGATTCATCACATACCCTGCCAGCCCTACCGCGTAGAGGATAATAATATAGTACATCAGATTGCGGATAGCATATTTATAATATTTCCGCTCCAGTTTCTTAAAAAAATCCATTCGGAATTCCTTTCTGTCAAAGACCTGAATATGCCCGCAGCCACTAAGTTTTCCTACAAGTCAGCGCAGCGGGTGCGCAGACTTAAATGACCTGTTACAGCTTAGAGTGTGTCTTAAAATTCGATCCCGCCGTTTCTAAAACAGATCCTTCTTCAAGAAAATCACCGTGACAATAAAGGACAGCACCGCCGTAAAAGCCAGCACGATCCAGAACCCCCACAAATGCATGGCAAAGGGCATCCCTGCCAGATTCACATTCATCCCGTAGAAGCTGGCGATCATGGTAGGGATGGACATGACGATGGTGACCGTAGTCAGAAACTTCATCACAATATTCAGATTGTTGGAAATCACCGAAGAAAACGCATCCATGGTTCCGCTTAAAATCCCGCTGTAGATATTGGCCATCTCTATGGCCTGCTTGTTCTCGATGATGACATCCTCCAGAAGCTCTGTGTCCTCGGGATATTTCTTGATCTTATCGGTCCGCATCAGCTTCTCCAGCACCGTCTCATTGGAACGGAGGGATGTGGTAAAGTAGACCAGGGACTTCTCCATCTCCAAAAGCTCAATCAGCTCCTGGTTCTTGGGCGACTTGTGAAGCTGCTGTTCCAGGATCTCACTCTTCTTGTCAATGATCCGCAGATACTGCAGGAACTGGGAGGTATTCTTATAAAGAACCTGCAAAACAAACCGGGTCTTCATATAAGTATGGAAATCCCGGACACGCCCATCCATAAATGCGGCCAGAATCGCCGTATCCTCCAGACAGACAGTGATGATAATACTCTCCGCCATAATAATCCCCAGAGGGATGGTCACGTACCAGTCCTTGGCGTTGCGCTCCTCAAGGACAGGAATGTCCACCAGCACCAGACTATAGTGATCCTCCGTCTCGATACGGGACCGCTCCTCCTCATCCAGAGGAGCCCGGATATGATCCGGATCAATGTTATAACGCTCTGCGATCTCCAGGATCTCGGTGGCGGTCGGATTGGTCATGGCAATCCAGCAGCCGCTCTCCGCCTCATCCTTCTGGCGGGTCATCCCTTCTTCCGTCTTAAATATGCGAATCATAGCCGTCTCCTCTCCGTAAAACCGCGTCAGTCACCAGGGGGTCCGGACACACTTTTATCTATTATAATTTCTGTATGCCGGTTTGTCAAATAAAAACAGGAATGCCGCGTATACATTTGTAACAGTACAAATGCATACGCAGCATTCCCATATATTTACGCAATCCCTGTTCAGACGGTACCTTTCTGACATTCTAAAGAATACTGCCTGGTACATCATTGCAGTAATCCCGAAGTAAGCAGTGCCTGATATTCGTGCCGGCTGTGGGTTTGTGAAGCGACGGCACAGTGGGCCTGCGTCCAGCTTCACAGACGTGCACATGGCGCGGATATCGGGTGCGGATTACTCAGGCTTTGCCGCTTCATATGACAGTCCATAATCCAATTCATAATAATTACCTGCCGTATCCCGATAAGCATATGCTTTTCCATTCTCATCTTTCAGATTTTCCGGCATATACTGATCTTTATCATATCCCGGTACATCATTGGGGCTGATGCACACGCCATGCATATCCACAGCAATCACCTCATCACCTCTTGGAAGGGTAAGGGGAAGCTTTCCAACAGGAGCAAAATGGCCGAATATCACATCCAGAATGGCTGTCTGCTCTGTATCAAAGCCTGCCGTCAAAGCATCCAGATACGGCTCCACACTGCCAATCCCCCAGGCCAGGGTAATATTCAGATTTCCAACGGTTCTGCCTCCATGTTCATGAACGGCATCTGCGATCTTTTTAATACGTCCCACACCGCTTAAAGTAGTTTCTTTATGGGTCTCAACAGTGGGACGGCCTTCCATGTCTACATTGGGAACCTCTTTCCCGTCGCACAGTTCCAGTTCAAGATAACCTGGAGTCGCATTGAAATATTCCCCGGAGGATGGATGCAGCATCAATATGGCATAATCCGCTTCCTCATATTCTTCTGTCAGAAGAATCCCTCTGGCTGTCAGCTTCTTTTTCAGTTCTCCGGTTGCCTGTACTCCTATTTGCGGATTCTTATGGAAGCATTCCGCGTAAAACTTTTTCTCCTTCAGCTTTTCCTCACAAAGAGGCAGTGTCTTGTCATTCTTAAGGAGAACCACACTCTTTCTGTGTACATCCATGGCATGGTCCCAGTCCCTCTGGTCCGCCACCACTTCTGCCGCCTTTTCCGGATCACGGTAGGGATTCTCAAACATGCCAAGCTCAAACATTTCCTTCAGTGTACGGGTAACCGCGCGGTCCAGCGCCTCCTCAGTCAGTACGATCTCATCCTTCTGAAATCCTTCCGGCACAGGATGTTTTTCATAATAATCATTGATTCCACGGTCATAGGCTTCCCGCCCGTACCTGTTATCAAAAAGCCCGCTGATGAGATCCACGCCCCCATGGTTCACCGCATATCCGATACGCTCCGGTTCGTCAAGGATTTCCACACCCCAGTTCATATTATGTACAATTCCCGTATCCGAATTGATATACCCTTCAAAGCCCATCTGCTTACGCAAAAGTCCATCAATAAATGGTTTGTTATAGGCAAAACCATATGACTGCATCTTTATGACATTCCCGTTTTTATCTGTCTGGCAAGCACTCTTTTCCTCTGACGGTTTCGCATAATAAGGCATAATAGAGGATGCATGGCAATCCACCGCTGTCTGGAACCCTGGAAGATGATATTTTTGAAGAGATCCTTCCGTGTGATACACATTCCATTGCCCCATCTGATAATGGGGGTCAAAGCCATTTTCCCTGGCTCCTCCGCCTGGAAAATGCTTCACGGTCATGGCAACCCCCTCTGGCGTTACCCCATGTTTGCTTCCCTGGATCCCTGGGATCAGATTTGAAGCAGTTACTTACGGAAATGAAAAATCCGCCCTGGCGGCATTTAACAAAATTACTGATGCGATGCTCCCCCGCCGGCTGTCTGACGAATTACGGGATGATAAAAATCTTTGTATTTCCCTGGATTCCATACTGCGCAAGGCTGCCGAAACCGCGGGCGTCCATCCCGCCTGCATTGATGAATACTCCAACCAGAATATACGATGTATAGAACAGCTCCATAATTCAAAACAAAGTAAGCTGTTTAATAGAAATATGATCATTGGCTATTGCAGGATGGTAAAGCAATATAATTTAAACCTTAATCCGTGAAGCTTAATTATTATTCCATGCTATAATCGCTCTGTTTATGCG